>DATCGT010000001.1:0-2595 GCA_036508775.1 Tepidiformaceae bacterium
GACAACACTCGTAGATGGGCACAGGGCCTCACTACACGCGTCCTTGCCCCACTGGCGCACGGACTGGCGCGCACTCCGCGCCACGGCGACCGGAATAGCCGCGTTTGCAGGACGTTCTCGCGCAGAGAACGCCGCTTCCTAAACCGTGTGCGGCCGTTCGATCCGGCCCGGGGGCATCCCGCTGTTCATGCGAAATGAATCGAAGAGTGCACCCGTGGGGTGCATAAACTCGGCCAGCAGCAGGACGGTGCGGGAGACGTAGGCGGAGACGCAGCAGGCGCGCAACCTGCTGATCGACCTCGACGACCGCGGCAAGCGAGTGCGCTTCCTGATCCACGACCGTGACACCAAGTTCAGCCGCGCCTTCGACGCCATCTTCCACGGCGAGCAGATGAGGGTCATCCGGACTCCGCTCAGGGCGCCGAACGCGAACGCGCACATCGAGCGCTGGGTCGGCAGCACACGGCGAGAGTGCCTCGACCGACTGCTCATCATTGGCCGCCGCCAACTCGAGCATGTCCTCCGCGTCTATGTCCGCCACTATCGCGGTAGGGACCGCCCTTGCGGGCGGCCCCCCGCGCAGATCCCAGCGTGCGCTGCTAACGCACTGGGCTCCTGACTTGGGTGCGGGCGTCGAATCGCTGATCGGGCCAGGGGTGCGTGATGCGGGCGGGAGGGAGCCATCGCTCCGCGTAGCGGCGCATCCGCTGCCAGTTGAGGCGGTGTCGCTGGCCGCGGCGCCGAAGCGCCCCGTACCAGAGCCGCACGAGCTGGTCGCGGAAGGCCACCACTTGGTGGATGTTGCCGGGCACGGCGTAGTAGGCGAGATGTCCCCGCACAACGCTCGCGAGCCAGCGTCCCTGTACTTCGAGAGGCCAATGGCGTCGTCGCATGAGCAAGGCTCTGACCTCGCGCAGCTTCGCCGCCATTCGCTTCGAGATCGTCTTTCGCCGCAGCGCGAAGCGCCCGTCCTTGGTCGTCGCGCAGTAGTGCGTGAAGCCCAAGAACTCGAAGGTCTCCGGCCGGCCGAGGCCCCGCTCCTTGCACTGCTGGACGGCAAACCGCCCGCAGCGAATCAGGCGCGTCTTCTCGGCATTGAGCCCCAGCCGAAACTTGGCCAGACGCTGCGCCAGGTCCCGCTGGAACCGCTCGGCGTCCGAGCGATGCTGAAAACCCAGAATGGTGTCGTCGGCATACCTGACGATGAGCACGTCACCGCGGGCATGCCGCGTTCGCCATTGCTGGGCCCACCGATCGAAGACGTAGTGCAGGTAGACGTTCGCGAGCAACGGCGAAACCGTCGCCCCTTGGGGCGACCCGTCCTCGCTTGCCGACCACGCCCCGTCTTCGACCACTCCTGCCCTGAGCCATTTCTGGATCAGGCGCAGGACCCGCTTGTCCGCGATCCGGTGCTCGAGAAACTTCACCAGCCAGCGATGATCCAGGCTGGTGAAGAAGTCGCGGATGTCCGCGTCGAGCACCCAGTTCACCTTCTTGCGTTCGATTCCGACCACGAGCGCATCCAACGCATCGTGCGGGCCACGCCCGGGCCGAAACCCGTACGAGAAGCCGAGGAAGTCCGCCTCGTAGATGGCGTTCAGCACCTCGACGGTCGCCCGCTGGACGATCTTGTCCTCCAGCGCGGCGATACCGAGCGGCCGCAGCCGCCCGTCCGCCTTCGCGATGTACACCCGCCGTGACGGCTTCGCTCGGTAAGCGCCCCGCTGGACCCTCTCGTGCAGGCCCCGGAGGTTGGCCTCCAGCTCCTGCCCGTAGGACTCCCACGTCACGCCGTCCACCCCCGCCGCGGCCGTCGGACTCAACGCCCGATAGGCCACACGCAGGCGATCGACGCTGACGTGATGCAGGAGCGCCGTGAACCGCGCCTCCTTGTCCTTCATCGCGACTTGGCGCACACGATCCAGCGCACTTGACGCGCACACTTCCCGGCCCTGAGTCCGGAGCGCGTTTTGCCGGTCCGTGTTCCCCTCGTCCAGCCGCCTTCCCTCCACCGACTGCGCCGCCGGTCTCCCGGCCTTGTTCGCCAGCTTCGCAGGTACTACGCGGCTGTCTGACTCCCGACGACCGTTCATCTCGGGCTTACGGCCTTAGCCTTCCCCGAGCGGCCCGGCCCCAGCCATCAACCACACGGGCGGGCCCAGAGCTGACGCCAAAAACACCCTCGCGAACTCGACTTGCCAAACCCCTCACCCGTGTGCCTCGCCTCTGCGCATCCCTTTCGGTCCATGCCGCGTTTCAATAAGAAGGACCGGACCCTACGAAGGGAGATGAAGTGTCGATTCTCTGGATCATTCTCGTTGTCATTGTCGTGCTCGCATTGCTCGGCTACTTCGGCCGCGGCCGCGGCCGACGCCGCGCGCTCTAGCGTTTCTTTTCGGCGTCATGAATCTGTCCGGCGGGTGCGTCGAGGGATCCTCGGCTTCGCACCCGCCGACGTTCGCCCTTCCGAGTTGCTCGAGAAACGGTCGAGGTCATGACGCGCATGCGGACCCTTGCGCGCTTCGCGGCGAGAGCCGCCTGGGTAGCCTGGGATGGTGAAGCGTTTGTTCTTCGCGGCTCGCGACCTGCTGGGGC
>DATCGT010000002.1:0-5761 GCA_036508775.1 Tepidiformaceae bacterium
AGTTCTAAGAGTTCTTGGCCATTGGCCATTGGCGCCACGTCATCAGGTCAAAGGAGTCATCCGGTGAGACCGTTCGAAGAATTGAGAGCTTGGCAGGCAGCGCACGCTCTCACGCTGGCTATCTACCGGGCAACGGCGAGTTTACCCACGCATGAGAACTACGGGCTCACCAGCCAGCTTCGTCGGGCGGCTACGTCAATAGGATCGAATATTGTCGAGGGGTCGGCTCGTGGCGATGCAGAGTTTCACCAGTTCCTCCGAATATCCCTCGGCTCCGCCGCCGAAGTCGAATACCAGTTGCTCCTCGCCCGTGATCTTGGCTATCTGGACGCCGAAACCCAGGGCGCCCTGGCCAACGACCTCGGCTCTTTGAAGCGCATGCTCGTCACGTTCATGAAGACAGTCCGCGCGCCGGTCGGAACGCAGCGCCGCCAACGGCCAACGGCCAACGGCCAACTGCAAGCCGGAGGAATCCAGTGAAGCTGCCGCTGAGTTGGCTGCGCGAATTTGTCGATGTCGACCTGCCTGTCAAGGAACTGTCTCGGCGCCTGATCGATGCCACGGCCGAAGTCGAGTCGTGGGAAACCATCGGGGCGAACTGGGAACCAGACCTTATTCGCGTTGCCGAAGTCGTCGCGGTTGAGCCCCACCCCAACGCAGACCGGCTTCGCCTTGCGACGGTGGAAACGGGTACCGGACGCCAGCAGGTCGTCTGCGGCGCTCCCAACTTGGCTGTCGGGCAGAAGGTGGCGTTTGCCACCGAGGGTGCTCGCCTTATCGACGGTCACACGGGGGAGCTGGCCACGCTGAAGCTGCGGCCGATTCGTGGCGTCGAATCCGCCGGAATGATCCTCAGCGAGAAGGAACTCGGTCTCAGCGACGACCACGAAGGGATTCTTGTCCTCCCGGCAGATGCGCCACCGGGCCGGCCCCTGGTCGAACAGCTCGGGGACGTGGTCTTCGATATCACGACATGGGCGAACCGCGCCGATCTCCTTGGCGTCCTTGGCTTCGCCCGCGAGGTCGCGGCACTCACCGACAAGCCGCTTCGCGAACCGGCTATCACCTACGCAGAGTCGGAACACCCGGTGACTGACTTTGTCTCGGTCACGATCGAAGCCCCGGACCTGTGCCGTCGCTTCACCGCTTCTGTTATCGAAGATGTGCACATCGAGCCGTCTCCGGCCTGGCTTCAGGAAAGGCTCGCCCGGATGGGCATGCGCCCCATCAACAACGTCGTCGACATCACGAACTACGTGATGCTGGAGACAGGCCAACCGCTCCACGCTTTCGATTACGACCTGGTCCGCGGCCGGCAACTCGTCGCCCGTCGCCCAAACTCCGGGGAACGCCTGGTAACGTTGGATGGCACGGAGCGTGAACTCGACCCAGACATGCTAATGATCTGTGACGGCGAGGGCCCCGTGAGCGTGGCTGGCATCATGGGCGGTGGCAACAGCGAGGTCAGCGAACACACTCATCGCGTCCTTCTCGAGGTTGCCAACTTCAAGCCCGGCTCGATCCGCCGCTCATCTGGCCTCCTCAAACTCCGGACCGAAGCCTCGCTCAGGTTTGAGAAGGGCCTTGGCCCGGAGATGGCCGAGTACGCCCAGCGGCGTGCCCTTCATCTCTTTGAACAGCTCACCGGCGGACGCATAGCGAAGGGACTGGTCGACGTCTTCCCCGCGAAGCAGGTCCGGCGCCCGATCAATCTTCCCTCGGCCCGCATCGAGCAGGTGCTGGGCATCCACATCCCCACCGATGACGTTCGCCGCATCCTGACCGGTCTCGGCTTCATCTGCCATCACCTTCCGCCCGACCGCTACTCGGTGCAGCCACCGTACTGGCGCCCGGACATCGAAATCGCCGACGACCTCATCGAGGACCTCGCCCGCATCTACGGCTACGACAAGCTCCCCGCGACAATGCTTCGCGGTAGCCTTCCATCCCCCGAGCCTCGGCCGGTGGAGGACCTCCGGGAACGCCTGCGAGATCTGTTCGTCGCTGGCGGCTTCCAGGAAGTGATCAACTACACCCTGACCGACCTTCCTCGCCTGGCCCGCGTCGTCGCACCTGATGATGCTCGCCGCGCCGGCCCCCTCGGGATGGTGAATCCGGTCGCAGCACGTCACCAGTATCTCCGCACCTCGCTGCGCGGTTCGGTCCTCGAGTCCTATGCGGCCAACCGTGGTCACTTCGAAGGTGCCCTTCGCCTCTTCGAAGTCGGGTTCGAGTACCTGCCGGTCGAAGCCGACCTGCCCCATCACCGCTCGGTGCTCTGCGCTGTGGTCGGCGGGCTCCGTGAGACTCGCTGGGGCCGGCCTGGCACCGAGCGCCTCGACTTCTTCGATGCGAAAGGCGCAGTCGAGCAGGCACTCGATGCTGTCGGGGTGAAGCCATCCTTCCGTGCGGCGACGCAGTTTGCGCTGCTCCTGGGGCACACCGCAGACATCACCATCGGCAAAGAGGTCGTTGGCGTTGTCGCTCAGGTCCACCCGGATACCGCAGGCAGCTTCGATATTGAGGAGCCGGTCTTCCTGGTCGAGCTCTGGCTCGAAGACCTCGTTCGAACGCTGCCCGAGCGACCCGACTACACGCCCGCCTCGCGCTTCCCCGAGGTACGCCAGGACATCGCGATTCTCGTCGATGTGGCAGTGCCCGCCGGCCGTGTTCTTGAACTCGTCCGCGCCCATCGCTCTGGCGGCGTGACCCTTGCCGCGGACGTTTTCGATGACTACCGCGGCGAAGGCGTTCCTCCCGGGAAGAAGTCCCTCGCGCTTCGCCTCCGGTTCCGCGCCCTGGATCGCACGCTGACGGACGACGACGTAGCCCGGATCCAGTCTGGCCTGCTGAAGCGGCTGGAACGCGAGTTCGGCGCGTCTCAGCGCGGCGGTTAGGCTGGATCGCTCGGCCTCGACGCGAATGCGGCGAGCCAGTCGCTCGCGTCGCGGTCAAGAACGGTGATTACGTCGTGGAACGTCTCAAACGGATAGATGCGTGGGTGCACGTCTTTGAGTCCCGTCCACAACCTGCCACGCGCGAACACAGCCCGGGCCAAATCGGCCGGGGGGACGTCTGAAGCCCCATCACCTGCGTAAACCACGAAGTCACCGGCGTTCTTGAATGCCGCGGCGTAGGAAACCTTGAACCCGTCGGCGACTTCGATCCCTCGTGGGCTCTCGTAACGCACTCGCCAGCGGTAGTCGAGTTGCGTCCTCCCGCAGTGGCGCACCACCCGGTCGAGGCCGAGCCCGTCCAGCACTGCGTCGACGCAGAAGTCGTACGCGTTGCTCACGACCGTCGGGTACCAGCCGTTCCCGTTTGCCCACGCGATCAATTCCGCGAACCCGGGTCGCACCTGGGCGTTCTCCTGCACGAAGCGGTAGAGCTCCTCTCGTGGCGCTTCGATGCTGTCGAGGAGTGCCGCGTTGCGCTGCTCCACCGACATGCGCCCGAGTTGCCCACCCTCTTCCAGCCAGGATCGCCGCTCCCCGGCGAACTCTTCGAAGACGAGGTTCACCGTGTTGTTGACGACGATCGTGTCGTCGAAGTCGAGGCACAGCACATTCGCCACGCTTCGAGCATAGACGGGCGAAGCCCCGGGTCCACTACACTCAGGCGATGGACCTGCCCCGCGCCCGCTTTCTCGCCTCTGCGCGTGGCCAGTCTGCACTTGCCTCCCTCCCTCCCGCGTTGGCCGACGAGCCCCTGAATCGCCTCGCCGACATCCTTCGCCAGAGCTATCCCCCCGGGGAAGCCGCCGCCCTCGGTGAGCAGCTGATCCTGCGTGCCCGCGCTGCCGGCCGCTCCGCGACCCCGGGGACCCTCCTGCTCACGACCGATGGCCTCGCGATGATGACCCATCCGCTTGTTGCCGCCCGCCGCGCAGCGCGCCTCGCCTGCCTCGGGTTGCCCGTCCTCGATCTAACCTGCGGCCTGGGTGGCGACCTGGCTGCCTGTGCGTCAGCCGGCCTCCCTTCCACCGGTCTCGAACGTGACTCCGCCACTGCCATCCTTGCTGCCTCGAACGTACCGGCCGCCCGGATCGTCCGGGGTGACGCCGCCCGCCCGCCCTTCCAACTCGAGAAGTCCGCAGTCGTGATCGACCCGTCGCGCCGTTCTGGCGCCAGCCGCAGGTTCGATCCCGCCGCCTTCTCGCCCACGTGGGATGTTGCCGTGGCCCTCCTCCTCGATGCGCGCGCCGGTGTCTTGAAAGGTCCGCCAGGCATCGATCACCACCACCTCCCGGAATCTGCCGAGTGCGAGTGGGTTCAGCTCGGGCGTTCCCTCCGCGAAGTCGCTGTCTGGACAGGTGAGGGTGCCGTGGCCGGGCTCCGCCGTGCCGTGCTCCTGCCATCGGGTGCCACCATCGACTCGACCGACCGGGAGGCCTCGGCCGATCTGGTGCCTCCGGCGACGTTCGTCTTCGACCCGGAGTCCTGCGTGACAAACGCCGGGCTCGTTCGTCACCTGGCGGCGCGCCTCGGGGCATCGCTCATGGATTCCCGGCTGGGCTATCTGACCGCCTCCGCTCCCTCGTTCGATCTGCTGGCGGTCACTTTTGAGGTGCTCGAACGCTTGCCGTTCTCGGTCTCGGCGCTCAAGAAGACGTTACGCAGCCGTGGCTGGAAGCCGGACGAGATTCGCCGTCGCGCCTTCCCGGTTGAGCCCGACGAGCTTCGCCGACTGCTCGCAATTTCGGAGGGCGATCCGATAACACTCCTATGTACGACCATCCAGGATAAGCGGACCGTCTTCATCGCCCGCCGCCTCAGTTCGCCCGTTATTGCTTAGGGGCGTAGACAATAAACAACTTGGTTTGCTAATGTTGCCTACTGCATAGGCACTTGAGCCTTTCGCCTGCGCGCCGACTAGCGGACCCGGCCTCGACCCGGGGAAGGAGTTCCCGGCAATGCCTGTAATTACGCCTTTCGACAACTACCTCGACCTCGTCGAAGCAGCCCGGGAACTGGCGATTCACCCTCAGAGTCTGCGGCGGCTGATAAAGCAGAAAAAGATCCCGGCCACGCTCTTCGCCGGCAAATACCTCATCGAGCGCGACAAGCTCGAGATGTTCAAGAGCAACTACGACCCGCGTCCCGGGCGGAAGCCCATCCGCCGCCTGCTCTAAGGCAATGCCACAAAACAACCTTGCTGTTATGCGAATCTGCATTAGATTCGCGATAGTCGAGCATTGTTTTGTGGCGGTCCCTTAGCCTCCGTGACGTCGCGGAGCTGCTCCTCCTCCGTGGCTTCGCCGTTACGCATGAGACGGTCCGCGAGTGGGAAGCCCGCTTCGCTTCCATCCTTGCCGACCGGCTCCGCGAGAAGCGTCGTGACCGCCGCAGCGTCTCCTGGTATCTCGACGAGACCTACGTGAAGGTCGCTGGCCACTGGCGCTATCTCTACCGCGCCATCGACCGGGACGGGAATCTTCTGGATTCGATGCTCAGCGAGCACCGCGACCGCGATGCGGCCCGCCGCTTCCTTCGCCAGATGCTCGACCTCAACGGACGACGCCCGCTGCGCGTCACGACGGACCGCCATCCCGCCTACCAGAAGGCGATTCGTTGGATCGTCGGAAAGAAGGTGACGCATCGGCGGCAGCAGTACCTGAACAACCGGACAGAGCAGGACCACCGCGGGATCAAGCAGCGCTACTACCCGATGCTGGGCTTCGGGAGCTTCGCCTCGGCATCACGCTTCTGTCTCGCCTTTGACGCGCTCCGCCAGTATTTCCGCCGGCGGAAGCACTGCGGCG
>DATCGT010000003.1:0-7321 GCA_036508775.1 Tepidiformaceae bacterium
GAGAAGGGCCCCTGAGGCCCGGCGAATTCGCCCGAACACCGAACACCCCACCGTGATTTCCTCGTCCATCGGCATCCACGTTGGCTGGACAGGACGATGACCGCAAGCGGCGACCGGGATCGGTAAGCCTTCGTACAATGGCCTGAACAGCAGGTCCGATTAAACTGTTCTAGCCAGGCCAGTACCGGGACATCTCGTTAGCAGGGGGCGCTTTTCTCCTCGTGTCTCAGATGAGTCTGTCCCGCCCCCAGCGATCGACGGAATCGGCCCGGATGCATCGCTCGCTGCCGCCCATCCAGGAGTCGCTTCGCGCGATGGCGACGCAATTCGCTGCTGCCGCCACCCCTGGCCGGCGCCTTGTCACCATCGACTTACCCGGCACGATTGTCGATCACCTCGCGGCGGGCGGACTGCCGTCGCTGCGCTCACGCGCGACAGTCACCTGGGAGAAGCCATCTGGCCGATCGGCGCTCATAGGGCTCGGCACCGCGGCGCGCCTCGACGGGGAGCGCGCTTCATCCCTGAGCGATTCGATTGCTCCGATCGTTGCCCTGTCGAGCGCGGCGACAGTGCAGGTTAGCCAGCCGTCCGCACGCCCTCGCTTTTTCGGAGGCGGTCGTTTTGACCCTGCCGGCGAGGTAGAAGACCGTGCCTGGGACTCGTTCGGAGGCTGGCAATTCGTCGTTCCTTGCTTCCTCCTCGCCACCGAAGACGGGAGCCTCCTTGGCAGCTGCACGCTTGGGATCGATGACAGCGACACTGCGCCCGAGATCGAGGCTCGCCTCACCGGGGCACTGGAGCGGGCATTGCGCCCCGAACCACTGGCCGCGGGAACCCCGCGAGCCCGCACCGCACCGGGCCCCCAGGAATGGGAAGCGCAGGTTACCGCCGCTATCGCCGAAATCGCGAGCGGCGAGTACCAGAAAGTCGTCCTGGCCCGACGGATTGGCATCACCCCCTCCCACGTCGATGCCGGCGAAGCACTCACGAACCTGGCGCTTCGTTATGGCAACTGCTACGTCTTCAAGTTCCACACTGAGGATGCTGACTGGCTGGGTGCCACACCGGAACTGTTGGTCGCGCTTGAGAGCGACGCAGTCCGGGCTGCGAGTCTCGCAGGCTCACGTCCGCGCAACCCGGAACGCGGGGCGGATCGCCAGCAGACTGAAGCGTTGCTTGCCGACTCAAAAGAACGCGCCGAGCACGAGTATGTGGTAGCGGCGCTGCGCGAGGCGCTGACGCCCATGTGTGCTGATCTCTCCGCGCCAGCCGGGCCGGAGATTATGACGCTCGCCAACATCCACCACCTCTACACACCTTTTGCCGGGCACGTGGCGAGCGGAACCCGCGTCATGGACCTGGTAGCGGCGATTCATCCCACGCCCGCCGTGGGGGGTTGGCCTCGTGCCGAGGCGATGGCGGCCATCAACAGGCTCGAGCAGATGGACCGGGGCTGGTACTCCGGGCCGATCGGCTGGATCGACTTTGACGGCGATGGCGAATTCGCCGTCGCCCTGCGCGCGGGTCTGGTGAGTTCGACAGAAGCGGTACTGTTCGCGGGCGCAGGAATCGTCGCGGGATCCGTCCCCGCCGACGAACTCGCCGAGACTGAGACCAAGCTCCGTCCCCTGCGCGACGCGCTCGGGGACAGGTAGGTGGATATCGGCGCAGCCAACGAAGCCGCCGTTGAGGCGTTCATCAACGCCCTCGCCGCAGCCGGCGTGCAGCATGCATGCGTCACACCGGGCTCGCGTTCGACGCCACTGACCGTGGCGCTCGCTCGCCAATCCGCGATCCGGCCGTGGCTCCACCTCGACGAACGATCCTCCGCCTTCTTTGCCCTTGGCCTCGCGCGGGCGAATTCACGCCCGGTTATGCTCGTCTGCACATCGGGCACTGCCGCGGCCAATTACTACCCGGCGGTCGCAGAGGCGAACCTCTCGCGGATTCCCCTCGTGGTTTGCACAGCCGATAGGCCACCTCGCCTGCGCGACGTCGGTGCGGACCAGACGATCGATCAGCACGGGATGTTCGGGGCGAACGCCCGGTGGGCGGTCGATCTACCCCTCCCCCTGGGACTGCCCGGCGAGGCCTCACAGTTCCGCGCGTTCGCCGAGCGCTCGGTGCGGTCGGCTCTCTCGCCGCTGCCCGGCCCGGTGCACATCAACTTCCCCTTCGAGGAGCCGCTCCTGAGCGGCCAGGATGTGCCGGTACCAGCGCAAACCCAGGCCGTTACATCGACCATGGCGCTGCCCGCGCCGGCCGTGCCCGGCGCCCATGACGTTGCGGTCGCGGCGACGAAGCTCACGGCTGCGCGGCGCCCCCTGATCATCGCCGGGCCTGAGACCGGCGGCCTTCCCGCTGCAGCGATCGCCGATCTCGCGGCGATGCTGGACGCGCCGATCCTGGCCGATCCTCTATGCGGGCTTCGTACCGGCAGCCACGACCGGGCGCGAATCTTGGATTCCTACGACGCCATCCTCCGGGATCCGCGCGCCGACGCATGCGCCCCCGACTGCGTTGTGCGGCTCGGAGCGCCGCCAGTTTCAAAGGCGCTCAACCAGTTCCTGGCGAGGCTCACCGGAGCCGAACATATTGTCAGTGACCAGCCGACCGGGTGGCGGGACCCGTGGGCCTTGAGCACCGCTGTGGTCACGGGGGAGCCAGGGCTGGTCGCGAACGCGCTCCAGGAAGCCGTTGGCCCGCGGGCAACCGAGCCGGGCTGGACCGCGGGATGGATCGCCCGTAACCGGGCGGCGTCGCAGGCGATGCTGTCGCGCGCCGCGAACTTCACGGATCCGTTCGAGGGACGGGTGTTCACTGAACTCCAGAACCTCCTGCCCCCTGGCGCGACGATCTTCTCCGGCAACAGCATGCCCATCCGCGACGCAGACTCATTCCTGGTATCTGCGTCGAAGTCCCTGAACCTCGTCGCTAACCGCGGTGCGAATGGGATCGACGGCGTCACATCCTCCGCCCTGGGGCATGCAGCCTCCGGTACCGGGCCGGTCGTGCTCGTCATCGGCGACATTTCCTTCTACCACGACATGAACGGCCTCTGGGCCGCCGCGCGCCACGGACTCGACCTGACAATCGTCCTGGTGAACAACAACGGCGGAGGCATCTTCCACTACCTCCCGCAGTCGGCGTACAGCTCGATTTTCGAGGATTGGTTCGGCACCCCCGCCAACCTCGACTTCTCCCACGCGGTCGCCATGTACGGCGGGCGATTCACTTCCACGCAGGATTGGCCCACGTTCCGAGAGGCAGTCACGGATTCGCGTGGCGGCCTCAACGTCGTTGAACTCCAGACGAACCGCGCCCGGAACGTCGAGATGCACCGCGAGGCATGGGCTGCCGCAGCCGCGGCGGCGTGGACAGAAGCTCCAGTCTAAGATTGCGAAATGCGCGTTGAACTGGCGCCCGACTTCGGGCTAAACGTTGAGCTGTCGGGGAGCGGGGCACCGCTCGTCCTGCTGCATGGCTTTACGGGCTCGTCGCAGGCGTGGTCGCCGCTCCGTGAGTTGCTGGCCGAGCGCTTCACGCTTATCGCCGTCGACATCGTGGGTCATGGCCTCTCGGACAAGCCGGGCGCTCTCGACCACTACTTGCTGCCCCAGGCCGCCACGGACATCGTCCAGGCGGTCGAAGCCCTTGGCTTCTCGCGCTGCGCATGGCTCGGCTATTCCATGGGCGGACGGCTCGCGCTTCGCATCGCCGCCGACCACCCGGAAGCCATCGAATGCCTGGCATTGATCGGGGCCTCCCCCGGTCTCTCGTCCGCCGACGAGCGCGCCGCCCGGGT
Source organism: Tepidiformaceae bacterium (assembly GCA_036508775.1). Lineage (GTDB taxonomy): Bacteria > Chloroflexota > Dehalococcoidia > Tepidiformales > Tepidiformaceae > JBGPOS01. The sequence goes on from DATCGT010000003.1 coordinate 3,806, forward strand.
CGCATCCGATGAAGTCCTGGCCCAGAACATCGAGCGCGATGGCGTCGAGGCGTTTATCGACTACTGGGAGAACATCCCCCTCTTCGCAAGCCAGCGACTCCTTCCCCCCGAGCGCCGCGCGGCAATCCGGGCAGGCAGGGTGCGGAACACTCCTGTTGGCCTGGCCACGAGCCTTCGCGGCATGGGCACCGGGACCCAGGACCCGCTCTACGACCGGCTGGCGTCTCTCCACATGCCGGTCCTCGCGCTCGCGGGCGAACTGGACACGAAGTACACCGCTATCGCGCATGAAATGGCGGCCGCCATCCCGGGAGCCCGCGCGCTCATAGTCCCCGGCGCGGGCCATGCGGCCCATACTGAAAACCCGGACTTCTGCGGCGAAACGATCGCCGCGTTCATCTCCTCATCCACGACGACTGAAGGAATCGCACCATGAGCATCACCTGGCAGACCGCCGGAACCTACAACGACATCCTCTATAGCAAGGCCGATGGCATCGCCCGCATCAGCATCAACCGCCCGGAAGTGCATAACGCCTTCCGGCCCGAAACGGTATTTGAACTGCTGGATGCCTTCTCAAAGGCCCGCGAGGATGCCGAGGTAGGCGTGGTCCTCTTCACCGGCGAAGGTGGCAGGGCGTTCTGCTCGGGCGGCGACCAGCGCGTCCGCGGCCACGGCGGCTATGTGGGCTCTGACGACGTCGCACGGCTGAACGTCACCGACCTCCACAAGCTCATCCGCTCGATGCCAAAGCCCGTGATCGCGCTGGTTGCGGGGTACGCCATCGGGGGCGGGCACGTCCTTCACGTGATCTGCGACCTCACGATCGCCGCCGAAAACGCGCGCTTCGGCCAGACCGGCCCGAAGGTGGGGAGCTTCGACGGCGGCTTCGGGGCAGTTCAGCTCGCCCGGCTCGTCGGACAGAAGAAGGCCCGGGAAATCTGGTACCTCTGTCGCCAGTACGACGCCCGTGAAGCGCTCGAGATGGGCCTAGTGAACAAGGTGGTCCCCCTCGAGAAGCTCGAGGACGAGGGCGTTGCCTGGGCGCGGGAGATGCTTGGGCACAGCCCACTCGCGCTGCGCCTCCTCAAGTCCTCGTTCAATGCCGAACTCGATGGCATGGCGGGCATCACCGAGCTTTCGCACAATGCGACGATGCTGTTCTACATGAGCGACGAAGGGAAGGAAGGACGCGACGCGTTCCTCCAGAAGCGCCCGCCCCGCTACTCGGACTTCCAGCAGTTCCCCCGGCGCCCGTGACCGATCCGAACCCTGCTGGCCTGCCCCTCGTCAGTCGTGCCTGGTGGCGACCGTTCCGTGTTCCCTTCCGTTCCGAATTCGTCGCCGCGCACGGCACGATGTCCGTGCGCGAGGGGATTGTGCTCGTCCTCGAGACCGACGGGGGAGACGTCGGCCTCGGTGAGGCTTCTCCGCTCCCCTCATACAGCGGCGGAAGCGTCGAAGAGACCGGGGCGGCGATAGAGGTGCTCGTGCGCGAACTCATCGGGCAGCCTGCCGATGCAGCGTGGCGCCGCGACCTCCCACTCGCGAACGTCTCAGCCGGCTCCGCGGCCGCAGCCCGCTGCGCGGTCGAAGCGGCAAGCGCTGACCTGTGTTCGCGGGCAGCTTCCATTTCCTTCCGGACGTGGATCGCCCGTCAGGGCGGGATCGAAGCCACCGCGAAACGTATAGCGGTGAACGGCACGATCGACGCGGGAGACCCGGGCGACGCGGCGCGCGAAGCGAAGGCCCTCGTTTCGAACGGCTTCCAAACATTGAAGCTCAAGGTCGGCACAGGCCCGGCCGCCGACCTCGCCCGGATCGCGGCGGTCCGGGAGGCGATCGGCGACGCCGTTGCGCTCCGAATCGACGCCAACGGCGCCTGGGGACCGGCTGATGCCACGGCGGTCCTCGACCGATGCCCCGACTACCGCATCGCCCTGTGCGAGCAGCCGATCTCCCACCTCGCACCGGATGCGATCGGCCAACTGGCGCTGGTGCGGGGCCGTTCTCCGATCCCCGTTGCCGCCGACGAGTCCTGCCGTTCACTCTCTAACCTGGATTCGCTCCTCGCTGCGATGGCCGTCGATGCCATTGTCGTGAAGCCAATGGCTTCTGGCCTTCGCGAAGCGATTCGGATGGTCGCACGCGCCCGTGAAAAGGGAGTGCCGGTTATCGTGACAACGATGTTTGACTGTGGCATTGGCACGACGGTCGCTATGCACCTCGCCGCGTTGACGGGACCCAATCCGATCGCCTGCGGCCTCGCCACCCTCGATCACCTGGTAAGTAGCCTCGTGGAAGCCGATCCGACGATCGTCCGGGGGACCGTGGAGCTGACGGGCCGGCCCGGGCTCGACCTGCGCCTCGACCCGGCATCTCTCGAGCGGTACACCACCGGCCCTCGACGCGAGCTCGGCCAATGAGCAGCGCTGTTCCTGACTGGCTGGCACACCGGGCGGATGTCCTGCCTGACCATGAGGCGCTCATCGACGGCGACCTCCGCATCTCCTTCTCGGAACTGAATCAGCGCGTGCTCGGACTGGTGGGAGCGCTGGAAGAGGTTGGCGTGAAGCGGGGCGACCGGGTCGCCATCCTTGCCCAGAACTCCGTGGAGCTTGTCGAGGTGATCCACGCCGTCCCTCGCGCCGGCGCGATCCTCGTTCCCCTGAACACGAGACTGACGACGGGGGAACTCGCGACGCAGATGGGCGACGCGGGCGTCCGCCTCCTCCTCCACGAACGCTCAACCGAACTTGCTGCCCGCACCGCGGCTTCGGCGGCGGAAGTGGTGCTACTCGGCCTGCCCGCGAACGGCGGCATTCCAACACAAACGGCCGACACTCACGAGATGGACGATACCCACAGCATCATCTTCACGTCCGGGACGACCGGCCGGCCGAAGGGCGCGATGCTGACCTTTGGGAACTTCTGGGCGAGCGCGACCGGGTCGGCATTCAACCTCGGCGTGACGTCCGCCGACCGCTGGCTGGCCTGCATGCCGCTCTTCCATGTGGGAGGCCTCTCTATCGTTCTCCGCAGCGCCATCTACGGGACGAGCATCGTCCTCCACCACGGGTTCGATGAGCGGTCGGTCGCCGAGTCCCTCCATCGCGACGCGGTGACCCATATCTCCGTGGTCGCGAGCATGCTGCAGCGGATTCTCGATGTGGACGACCGGCGCAGTCCGCCAGCCCTTCGAGTTGTGCTCGTCGGGGGAGGCCCGGTGCCTCCCGAGCTGCTGGCCCGGGCGCTGGAACGCGGCTTCCCGGTGCTGCAAACCTACGGACTCACAGAAGCGGCGAGCCAGGTGACAACGCTGGCCCCCGGCGAGGCCCTGACCCACCTCGGTTCGGCCGGAAAACCGTTGCTGACAACCCGCCTTCAGGTCGATTCCGCACCGGGCGAACCGGGCGAAATCCTCGTCGGCGGGCCCACCGTGACACCGGGCTACTTCGGCAACGCCGCGGCCACCGTCGGTGCCATACCCGATGGCTGGCTCCATACGGGGGACAT
>DATCGT010000004.1:0-12973 GCA_036508775.1 Tepidiformaceae bacterium
CCAAGCAGCGCCCCGACGATGTACCAGAGCTTGAAGATCGCCTCATGCCAGCCGAAGAGGGCAGTGAAGCCTTCGGCAAACGTCCCGAGGCCGTACACGAAGATGCCAATCGCCCACCACATCAGGTGGGTGGACTGGCGCCTCTCGCGCCAGCGCTGGAAGACGATCCAGGCGAACCCGGCCGAGAGGACGGTTGTGGCAATTGGGATGTAGTAGACGGCGTTGACCACGACTTGAGCCTCGAGAAGAAGGTCGGCGCTCGGAGATGGAGGAGATGCACTCGATCCCGGCATTTCGCACTATATTGCGCCGAATCACCACCGCCAAGTTGCGCCCTGACGGCCTTTACGCAGCTTTGATAACTTTCAAGAGACGGGGACGGGCCTATCCTGCGGTTTTGAGCTTCGTGGGCCCCTCGCTTCGGGTCCGCTCGTCGCTCTTCCAACCGACCGCCCCGGCCAACACACCGTCGAAACGTACGCGTTGAGGCTCACGCCCTCGTGCTCGGCTTCGAGGGCCACGGCTTCATGAAGGCCCGCGGGCAGGCGAACCTGGAACTTCCCGCTGTAGCCGGGACCGCTGCGCGGCACAGGGATTGTCTTGCCGAGGGCGAGCGTTGTCTCCATCCATGCTCGCATCGCTTCGGAGATCATCGTCACGGCTTCTTCTGGCGTATCGCCCTGGCTCAGGCAGCCCGGGCGGGCCCGAGCCCCTCTTGCCGGTGTCGGGCGGCAGGGGGCGCGGAGGCGGCGGGGTGGGGGTACATCGTTGAAGTTCGTCATCGTGTCGTCTACTCAGGTGTGAGGTTGAGCACGAACGCCGCTCTGACCAATGAACCGACGACTAGCGTCTGCGGTCCGCTGGTACAGCCGGGCACTGTCGGGCAGAACGCGGATGACAGCAGAGCGATGCCCTGCGGAGTCGGTGTCAGTGTCGGAACCGGTGTCGGGGTCAGGGTAATTTGGCCGGGATTCAGGATAAGCCACGACGCTCGGGGACCTAGCTCGAACCCGGCGATGTTTTGGGGTTGAGTTCAGGGGAGAAGGGTCATCGTCAAAGCGCCACGACGCTGCTATCCTTACTAATACGATTAAGTAAGGAGTCCGACATGGACGTAGCAGCGAGAATGACGTCGAAAGGCCAAGTGACAGTCCCCAAGGCCGTTCGTGAAGCGTTGGGCGTGAGCGATGGGGATGCCATCATCTTTCGAATTGCGGGCAACCGCGCGGTTGTTGCCCGCACACCCGATTTTCTTGAACTCGCGGGCAAACTTCGAATTCCGGCCTCCAAGAGGAACGCCGCCTGGGACCACGTGATCAAGAGCGCTCGCGCGAGTAGGGCTGCCAAGAATTCGTGAGTGCCTTTGTCGACACGAACGTCCTTGTGCGTCATCTGATCGGTGACCCGCCAAAGATGGCGGCTCGGGCGACAGCCTATCTCCAGAGGGAGTCAGAACTTCTGGTGGCGGATCTCATTGTCGCCGAGACAATCTACGTTCTTGAATCCTTCTACGAGGTTGCGCGACCAGAGATTAGCGAGGCGATGCGGGCGCTGATCGTGATGGAATCGGTAAGCGTCATCGACGCGCCTCTCCTGCTTCGCGCCGTGGAGATCTACGAATACGACCGTCTTGACTTTGCGGAGGCGTACCTCATCGCGTCTGCCGAATCGACTGGCGTCATGCAGGTTGCGTCATTCGACCGCTCAATTGACCGCGTCAAAAGCATCACACGCGTCGAGCCATAAGCGGTTGGAGCCCAGCTCTCTGAGAGTGGGCTCTGAGTAGACCCTTGGGGGACGCAATAAGAACCGGCACCCAGCCCATCCCGGTAGTGCGCTCGTAGCGGCTAACAGGATGGGCTGGGTGCCTCTTCGTCTATGGCGTCGCATGGCGGTGATTCGGTACCCGCGGCTCGGACGAGCAGGTGGTAGAGGGTGGCGCGCTCCTCGGCGCTGAGGGCGGCGAGAAGGCAGTCTTCGACCAAGTCGAGTCGGACGTAGGCGACAGCGAGCGCTTCTTCGCCCGCCGTGGACAGCTCGACGATGTGACGTCGCCGGTCGGCGGGATCGCGCCGCCGCGTGATCAGCCCGCGCTCTTCGAGCTCGTTCAACAGCCCGACAACGTTGCTCGGATCGAGGCTCAATACCTCGCCGAGGCCCTGCTGGCTCAAGGGCCCCCGCTCGCTCAGGATCCCAAACGCGTGGAGGTGGCGGGGTCGGAGGCCATCAGGCGACATGGAGGCACCGGCGGCCTGGCGGCCCAGGCGAGCGAGGTGATCGAGCAAGGGCAGGGACTGGTAGTCCACCTTCGTCGATGCCTTTACACAGATTTGCTAACTTCTACGAGGCGGGGTCGGGTCTATCCGGCTGTCCTCAGTCTCGTGTGCTCCCCGCCTCGGCTCCGCCTTTCGCTCTTCCAACCGACCGCCCCGGCCAGCACCGTCGAAACGTACGCGTTGAGGCTCACACCCTCGTGCTCGGCTTCGAGGGCAACGGCTTCATGAAGGCCCGCGGGCAAGCGAACCTGGAACTTCCCGCTGTAGCCAGCGCCGCTGCGCGGCACAGGGATCGCCTTGCCGAGGGCGAGCGTTGTCTCCATCCATGCTCGCATCGCCTCATAAATCAGCGCCGCAGCCTCTTCGGGCGCGTCCCCCTGGCTCAGGCAACCCGGTAACTCCGCCACAGAGGCGACCCAGGCAACTTCGCCAGCCGCGTCTTCATCCCGCACCATCCGGATGTGGTACGGGAGCTTCAGGTAGTCGTCAGCGGCCTTCATCGCATCACCTCATCGACGGCTTCGAGCGCCATTCGCACGTAAACGGGCTTGAGCGGACGGCGATACGGAACGATCAGGGGGAATTCGAACCCGGGATGGACGAACACCCAGTGACTCCCGCGGATTGACCGCACCTCAAACCCGAACGACAGCAGGACTTTGCGAAGTTCCTCAGGCTGCACCGATGTCGGCGACCGCCGGATGCGCTCCAGTCGCTTCGTGTCCTTCACGCGAATAGTACTACATGCAGTACCATATGGCGAAGCCCTCCGTTCGGACGGAGTGGTGGGCCCGGCTGGATTCGAACCAGCGATCAACCGGTTATGAGCCGGGCGCTCTCACCGCTGAGCTACGGGCCCCACCTGAGCTGACAGGGTACAGGCTGGACGACTCAACCGGGAGTCCACCGGCGCGCTTCCCCGTCGTCGTGCCCCCGGTGATATACTTCCACGGTTCCGTCCCACAGAAACGTTGCTCCGGGCCCAACGGTCCCTAACGGGAAGTCGCGGCGGCAGCGGAGACGAGACCACCCCGCCGGCAATGCGCCACGGGGCAAGGGCCCAAGGTCCGCCACATTCGTGGAAGGAGGTCTTGGGAAGTGGGAACAAGTCCGCCCCTCAGCAAATCCAGACATTAACGCCGGCCGCATCACGGCCTCTCTCGCCGCACGCCCTCATCGGCGCCGGCTCAGAACGCGAAAGCCAGGGATAGGGACATATGGCCAATCCAAACAGCTTCAACAGCCTCGCTGACCTCAAAGTCGGCGACAGCACGTACTCCTACTACCGGCTGGCGAGCGTCGCGGCGTCGATCCCGAACGTCGCCAACCTGCCGGTATCGCTGCGCATCCTCCTCGAAAACCTGCTCCGCTACGAAGACGGGCGCGGGGTCACGAAGGGCGATGTCGAGGCGCTCGCATCGTGGAAGCCGAACTCCGGCGTCGACCGCGAGATTAGCTTCACGCCCGCTCGTGTCCTCCTCCAGGACTTCACGGGCGTCCCGGTGGTCGTCGACCTCGCGTCGATGCGAGCCGCAATCCGGGCGATGGGCGGCAACCCCGAGAAGATCAATCCTCTCCAGCCGGTCGACCTCGTGATCGACCACTCGGTCATGGTCGACGAGTTCGGCACGTCCTCGGCCTTTGCCGACAACATGAAGATCGAATTCGAGCGCAACCTGGAGCGCTACACCTTCCTCCGCTGGGGCCAGCAGGCGTTCCGCAACTTCCGCGCTGTGCCTCCGGGGACCGGCATCTGCCACCAGGTGAACCTCGAATACCTGGCATCGGTCGCCTTCCGCAAGACCGAAGGCGGGAAGACCACGGTCTACCCGGACACGGTCGTCGGCACCGACTCGCACACGACGATGATCAATGGCCTGGGAGTCCTGGGCTGGGGCGTCGGCGGTATCGAAGCCGAGGCGGCGATGCTGGGCCAGCCGGTGGCTATGCTCATCCCCGAGGTGGTCGGCTTCAAGCTCACCGGGAAGCTCCCCGAGGGCGCGACCGGCACAGACCTCGTCCTCACCGTGACCCAGATGCTCCGCGCCAAGGGCGTCGTCGGGAAGTTCGTCGAGTTCTTCGGCACCGGCCTGACCGACTTGCCCCTCGCCACGCGGGCGACGATCGCCAACATGGCTCCCGAATACGGCGCCACGATGGGTTTCTTCCCCGTCGACGATGAGACCCTGCGCTATCTCCGATTCACGGGGCGCGAAGAGGCTCTCGTCCAGCTTGTCGAAGCCTACGCGAAGGCACAGGGCATCTTCCGCACGGACGCGACGCCCGAACCGGCCTTCTCAGACACGCTCCACCTAGACATGTCGCAGGTCGTTCCTTCGATGGCCGGCCCCAAGCGCCCGCAGGACCGCGTCCCCCTGACCGGCATGAAGGCCGACTGGGAGAAGAACATCCTGGCCGACGTCGGAGCCGACAAAATCAAGGTCACGGCTCACGTGAAGAGCGGTACTGATGAGTTCGACCTCGAGCACGGCTCCGTCGTCATCGCGGCGATCACGAGCTGCACGAACACCTCGAACCCGGAAGTCATCGTTGGCGCCGGACTCGTCGCGAAGCACGCGGTCGAGAAGGGCATCACCCGCAAGCCGTGGGTGAAGACGAGCCTCGCCCCCGGGTCGCAGGTCGTCACCGAATACCTTCACGCGGCCGGTCTCGACCGTTACCTCGACCAGGTTGGCTTCAACCTGGTGGGCTATGGCTGCACCACCTGCATCGGCAACTCGGGCCCGCTCTCTCCGGAGATCACCGAGGCCATCCACAAGTCAGACATCGCCGCCGCCGCCGTCATCTCGGGCAACCGCAACTTCGAAGGTCGCGTCCATCCCGAGGTGAAGGCGAACTACCTGGCATCACCGCCCCTCGTCGTGGCCTACGCCCTTGCCGGGCGCATGGACATCGACCTGGCGACGGAGCCGCTGGGCACAGGTAGCGACGGCAAGCCGGTCTACCTCAAGGACATCTGGCCCACCCAGGCCGAAGTGTCCGAGACCATGCAGACCTCCGTCCGGTCGGAGATGTTCCGCTCCCGCTACGCCGACGTCTTCAAGGGCGACGACCGCTGGGCGAACCTGAAGGTACCGACGGGCGAACTCTACGAATGGGACGAGTGGTCCACGTATGTGAAGAACCCGCCCTACTTCGACAACATGCCGAAGACCCCGGCGCCAATCACCGACATTGCCGGTGCCCGGGTGCTGGTTGCGGTCGCCGATTCGGTAACGACCGACCACATCTCGCCCGCCGGCAACATCGACCCCAACAGCCCGGCCGGGCGTTACCTCCACGATCGCGACATCGCCCGCGACGATTTCAACTCGTACGGTGCCCGCCGTGGGAACCACGAGGTGATGATGCGCGGCACCTTCGCGAACATCCGCCTGAAGAATGAACTTGCCCCCGGCACCGAGGGCAGTTTCACTCGCTTCCAGCCCGACAACGCCGAGATGACGATCTTCGACGCCTCGGAGAAGTACAAGGCTGCCGGCACCCCGCTCCTCATCCTCGCGGGCAAGGAGTATGGCACCGGGTCATCGCGTGACTGGGCGGCGAAGGGCCCCGCGCTCCTCGGCGTGAAGGCGGTCATGGCGGAGAGCTACGAGCGCATCCACCGCAGCAACCTGGTCGGGATGGGCATCCTCCCGCTCCAGTTCCAGCCGGGCCAGGACCGCAAGTCCCTCGGCCTCACAGGGCGCGAGAGCTACGCCGTCACCGGCATCGCGAGCGGGCTCCAGCCAAAGAGCACGGTGACGGTCACCGCCACTGACGAATCAGGCAAGGTCACGAAGTTCGAGACCGTCTGCCGCATCGACACCCCGGTCGAACTGGACTACTACCGCCACGGCGGCATCCTCCAGTACGTCCTACGGCAGCTCATCGCGCAGGGCTAGCCTGCGAAGGGACTTATCCTCCAGTAAAAGACCAGAGCCGCGACCGCAGGGGAGCGCTCCCAGCTCAGAGCACAATCGAAAGGGCATTCATTCATGGCAAAGATCAAGGTCGTTAACCCGATCGTCGAACTTGATGGCGACGAAATGACGCGCATTATCTGGCACTTCATCAAAGATCGCCTGGTCCTCCCGTACCTCGACGTCAAGCTCGACTACTACGACCTCGGCATGGAAAACCGCGACGCGACCAATGACCAGGTCACGATCGATTCAGCCATGGCGATCAAGAAGCACGGCGTGGGCGTGAAGTGCGCCACCATCACCCCCGACGAAGCACGCGTCGAAGAGTTCAAGCTCAAGAAGATGTGGAAGTCCCCGAACGGGACGATCCGCAACATCCTCGGCGGCGTCGTCTTCCGCGAGCCGATCATCTGCACGAACATCCCGCGCCTGGTGCCGGGCTGGACGAAGCCAATCGTCATCGGTCGTCACGCTCACGCCGACCAGTACAACGCCACCGACTTCGTTGTCCCCGGCCCCGGTGTGGTGACGATGACGTACACCCCCGCGGATGGCAGCGCACCCGTCGTCCGCGAAGTCGCCAAATACACCGGCGGCGGCATCGCGATGGGCATGTACAACTACGACGACTCCATCCGCGACTTCGCCCGCGCCTCCATGACCTTTGCCCTGCAGCGCGGCTGGCCGCTCTTCCTCTCGACGAAGAACACGATCCTCAAGGCCTATGACGGTCGCTTCAAGGACATCTTCGAAGAGACCTTCCAGGCTGAATTCGCGAAGGATTACGCCGCCAAGGGCATCACCTACGAGCACCGCCTGATCGACGACATGGTCGCCCAGGTCCTCAAGGGTTCAGGCGGCATCGTCTGGGCCCTCAAGAACTACGACGGCGACGTCCAGTCGGACATCGTTGCCCAGGGCTACGGCTCGCTCGGCATGATGAGCTCGGTGCTCCTCACGCCTGACGGCAAGATCATGGAGGCGGAAGCCGCCCACGGCACCGTCACCCGCCACTACCGCCAGCACCAGCGCGGCGAGAAGACGTCGACCAACCCGGTCGCTTCGATCTTCGCCTGGACCCGTGGTATCGCCCACCGCGGCAAGCTCGACGGAACGCCTGACGTGACCAAGTTCGGCGAGACCCTCGAAAAGATCTGCGTCGAAGCCATCGAAGCCGGCGAAATGACCAAGGACCTCGCGCTCCTCGTCGGCCCGAACGCCCCGTGGCTCACGACCGAGGACTTCCTCGCGGCCCTCGACCGTCGCCTCCAGGCGAAGATGGCGACCTGGTAGTCGCTGTCCAGCCAACGAAAGAAGAAGGGGCAGCCGTTTGGCCTGCCCCTTCGCTTTGCGCAAACCCCCATCCGGCGCTGCCGCCAGACGGTTGCCGAACGCCAGAATGATGACGTGTTATGATAACACCGTGCGTACGATCATCGATCTCACCGACGAGCAACTCCGCGGCCTGACGGAACTCTGCCGGAAGGAGCACATCTCGCGCGCCGAAGCTATCCGACGCGCGGTCGCCCGTCTGCTCGAAGAGCGTGCGGCAGCGCGGGAGACCCGGCGTGACGCGCTGAACGCGAGCTTTGGTCTCTGGAAAGACCGCGCCGCCGACACAGATGCATACCTCGCGGGCGTCCGCTCTGAGTGGGAGCGTTGAGTTCGGAAGTCCTCGACAGCACCGTGGTGATCGACCACCTCAACGGGATCACCGCGGCTCGCGACGTGATCGAACGCTCCGAGTCGCCGGCCATTAGCATCATCACGTGGATCGAAGTCCTCGCAGGGGTTCGGAACCCTGCTGAGGAACGAGCCGGGCGCGAGTTGCTCGCCAACCTCACTGTCGTACCACTGTCAGAGGAGATCGCCGAAGATGCGGTGCGTCTGCGCCGCACGAAGCATCTGAAGCTGCCCGACGCGGTGATTCTCGCAACGGCACGTAGCCTCGGCGTACCCCTGGTCACGCGAAACACAAAGGATTTCGGCGCCAGTGAGCCCGGGATCGAGATCGCCTACCGGATCTAGCTCAGTGTGTGCCGTTCAAGCAGTTGGCCAATCTCTACTCCATCGTCGAGGTCTGGCCAAAACACCGCATATCCGCCCGGCTCGATTACCCAGTTCGACCGCTGTTCGGGGGTCGCTTCAGCGAGCCATGACAGCCACGATACCGTCTTCAACGGGACGCTTACCTGGCGTCCGTCGTTCAGCACGATGCGCAGCCGCTCAGCGTCGACGGCGACTTCAACCGCTTCGACGTCGATGGGCAATTTAGCGGCCGAAGTACTCATTCCACGCTCCCAGTAAGCGGGCCCGGTGTTCGATCGTTAAAGCCAGAATGCTGTTCACCTGCACACCTATGCGCTCCGCACTTCTCTCCAGCGCCGCGCCTGCTCCACGAAGGCAGCCTTGTGGTCGTCCCAGTCGTGCAAAATGGCCGGGTCAAAATCGGCGCCGTTCGGCCAGACCAATGTCGCGGCCTCCGGATCCACGGTCACCTGTGAAAACAACGACTCGTCGCGGAGAGGACCGTAGAGTTCGCCGTAAAGTACTGCGCCGAGATCGATACGACGCGTGACGCCGTCATCGAAGCGGACTTCAAGCACGAACGGCCGCTCGACCTTCACTTCTACAATCCGATAGATCGCATGCATCAGAATCACTCTAGCGGATCGATGGGACGCTCGAACCACAGGCCACCCTCCGGCCCCTCGCCCGGTATTGGACGCAGCCCCATCCGGATCCAGAAGTACACCGCAAGGCCGTTGTCGCCCGGCGCCCACGCCCGCAACGTCCGCGACTCCCGCTCTGCTGCTTTTCGCGCCAGCCCGGCCGCTTCGGAGCCGAGTCCGTAGCCGCGCAACGCAGGTTCGATCTCCAGCGACTCGACCACCACCACTTCGCCTTCGAGCGCCGCTCGCAGCAACCCCACCCGCTCGCCGCTCTCCGTTCGGACGATCACCGCTTCGGCGCCATCCGTTGCCTCGATCCGCACGCGCGGAGCTTCGAGTGGCGAGACCGGCCAACCGGGGGTCATTCCGGTTCGAGCCACTCACGCGCGCGGCGCGCCACTGCCTCGGAGTCGCCGCGGATCGTTGTGCACTTCGGAAGCGCATCGACGAAGTCGCGCCCGTACTGTTTGTCGTAGATGCGGCGGTCCAGTACGGCCACGACGCCGCGGTCATCGCGGTCGCGGATGAGCCGACCGAAGCCCTGCCGGAACTTCAGGATCGCGCCGGGGAGTGCGTACTGCGTGAACGGGTTGTCGTACTGTTCGGAACGCGCCCGGTAGACAGGGTCGGTCGGCACCGAGAAGGGTAACCGCGCGATGATCAGCATCGAAAGCGCCTCGCCCCGGACGTCCACTCCCTCCCAGAAGCTGGATGTCCCGAGAACGAGTGTCCGGGGGTTGTCCTTCAGGTTGTCGATGAGCTGGCGGGGGGAGCCGTCGACGCCCTGGGCGAGCACGGTGATACCGGCTTCCTCCATCTCGGGCCGTACCAGCTCAGCGACCTGCCGCAGCGACGCGTGCGATGTGAAGAGCGCCAGCGCACGTCCCTCGGATGCTTTCACGAGCCGGGCGACCGCTCGCGCGACAGCGTCAACGTACCCGGGCGCATTCGGCTCTGGAACGTCCGTGAAGGCGGCCAGCAACGTCGACCGTTCGTAGTCGTACGGCGAGCCCAGTTGCAGGGTCTCCGGCGCTTCCAACCCGAGGCGTTTCGCGGCGTAGTCCATGTTGCCGGCGGCGCTCAGGGTGGCGCTGGTCGCGATCACCGTGAGCCGCTTCGCAAAGAGGTGCTCCCAGAGGGTGGGCCCGACCTCAAGCGGCGCCGAATTGAGTGAGCCCGTCCGGTCGCGCTCCCGGCCTATCCAGACGATCGTGCCGTCGTCGTTCGATGACACCAGGCGGCCGAGCAGATCCTTCAGCTCGTCAACTTTCCGGCCGGCCGAGTCGATCTCCCCGGCGATGGCGTCGGCCTGCTCGACGGTCGAGGTCGCGATTACGAGCATCGACGCCTCGCGGAGGATCCTCCCCAACTCGGCGAGTGGCCGGTCCAATTCGGACCAGGCCTGCTCGACGTTCGCCCAGCTGGCCCGCGCTCGCACCGAGCGATTCACGAGCAGGCGGTCGTCCTCGCCGTTGCCGGGCAGTTCGGACGCCAGCGCCTCAAAGCACGGCCCCGAGTGGCGCAGCGCGGTCGCGACTGCGGCTTCCATCGCCCTTCCCGAAGCGGTAACCGCTCCCTCGGGGAACGCTTTCAGCAGGGTCGCAACTCCTCCCTCGCGCTGGTCGCGGCCACCGCGCCGGTGGAGCCCTTCGAGCGCTTCCGCGAGCAGCCGGCGGCTCACGCTTCCCCCGAACTGCTGCGTCGCCTGGTCCTCGAGATTGTGGGCTTCGTCGACGACCAGATGGTCGAAAGAGGGCAGCGCGCTGCCGTTCGAAGCAATGTCCGCCAGCAGGAGCGCGTGGTTCACGATCAGGATGTGGGCCGACTCCGCAGCCTTCCGCGCCCGGGACAGGAAGCAGAGGCCATCGCGGACGTACTGGTTCGGGCGCGAGAGGCAATCGGTGTCCTGGGCCGAGAAGCGCTGCCAGGTGACGTAGCCATCATGGTCCAGGTTCAACTCGGACCGGTCGCCGCTTTCGGTCTCCGGGAGCCAGAGCAGCATCGAAGCGCCCAGCCGCGAGAAATCGGGGTCCGCGAAGCTCGATCCGTAGCTGGCCACCCACCGCCTGAGGCACAGGTAGTTCGACCTGCCCTTGAGGACGACCGCGCGGAATTCTGACTCGTCCGCGATGACTCCCGCGCGCTTGAGCATCCGGCGCAGAGCCGGGATGTCCTTCGAGAGCAACTGCTCCTGGAGGTTGATCGTGTTCGTTGAGACCACGACCCGTTCGCCGTTGCGAAGCGCGTGCAGGGCCGCCGGCACGAGATAGGCGAGCGACTTGCCGACGCCGGTGCCAGCTTCAATGAGCCAGTGTCCCCCGTCGCTAAGGGCGCCCCGGACCGCATCCGCCATGTCGCGCTGTTCGCGGCGCTCCTCGAAACGCTCCATCTCGGCACGCCCCGCGGCAAAGACCTTCGCCACCTCGGCGCTGGTGATCGCGGTGCGCGGCTCGCGCTTCTCGAGCGTCGGCAATGGGAGCGTAGGCCGAACTGATGGCAGCAGCCGCTCTTCGATCGGCACTTCGGCCCAGCCTGGCCCGGCGATGACCTCGGCGAGCGCCAGGTTCTGGAGTGACACCAGCCGCGCGAGTTGCAGGCGTTGTGCAAGCGGAATGCCGTTCGCCCGTTCCACCAGCGCCAGGAACACGCGGGCGGTGGTCTTCGCATCCGCGAGCGCACGATGGTGTGGCTCAGGCTCGACACCGAGGGTTTCGGCGAGGTCCATGAGTCCGCGGGCCTGTCGCAAAGGCATCAGGAGCCGCGAGAGCTCAGCGGTATCAACCGACCCGGCATCCAGCGGAACCCCCTCGCGCCGCAGATAGCCGAGGTCGAACCCGATGTTCTGCCCGATGATGAGGTCGTCAGCCACGAATCGCTTCAGGTCGAGGCCAACCCGGGAGATCGATGGAGCATCGCGGACGGCCTCATTCGTGATGCCTGTGAGGTTCTCAACGAAGAACGGGATCTCGCGTCCCGGGTTCACCAGCGCTTCGAAGACTTCGACGACATCGCCTTCGGCGGTAAACCGGACGGCGCCCACTTCAGTGATGCGATCGCGGTCCGGGTCGAGGCCGGTAGTCTCAAGGTCAAGGGCGATATAGGTCTGGCTCAACCGGCGAACATCCGTGCGAAGCTCGGCTGAGTCTACCGCCGAGAGCGAGTCGGGGCGAGCGCATCGAACCGGCCCGGAGGGTCTATAACATCTTCCTTGAGTGCCTGAGCCGCGCGTGCGTAGAATCGAGCCACAAGTTTGGGCTTGAGGGTTAACGCTTTGAAAGTCTATGCCACTGAAGATGTCCGCAACGTCGTACTCGTGGGGCACGGAAGCGTGGGCAAGACAACCTTTGCGGAGGCCGCCGCCTTCATCAGCGGCGCCACCACCCGCATGGGTACCATCGAAGACCAGAACACCGTCAGCGACTACGACGAGGACGAACACAAGCGGAAGTTCAGCCTCAACCTCTCTCTTCTCCCCGTCGAATGGGAAAACCGCAAGATCAACATCATCGACACCCCCGGCTACGCCGACTTCGTTTCCGAAGTCATCTGCGGCGCCAACGCCGCGGACATGGCGCTCGTCGTGGTCGACGCCGTGGCCGGCCCGGAGGTCGGTACCGACCGGGTCTGGCAAATCGCCGACAAACTTAACCTGCCGCGGATGATCCTCATCAACCGTATGGACCGCGAGAACGCGAACTTTGAGACAGTCCTGGCCGCCCTGCAGGCGCGCTGGGGCACGCGTGTCGCGCCGCTACAGCTCCCCATTGGCGCGCACAGCACCTTCACCGGTGTCGTCGACCTCCTCCACATGAAGGCCTACGTGGGTGAGAAGGGCGAAGAGGCGCCGATCCCCGCCGAGATCCAGGCCAAGGCCACGGAGCTGCGGGCGAGCCTGATCGAAGCGATCGTCGAGACCGACGAGAAGCTGATGGAGAAGTACTTCGCGGACGAAGAACTCAGCGAAGACGAACTCCGGACCGTCCTCCACAACGCGCTCAACCACGACCTGCTCTTCCCTGTCCTCTGCGGCTCCTCGGCAAAGCAGATCGGCGTCCGCCAGGTGCTCCACAACATCGCCTTCAGCGGCATCGCCCCTTCC
>DATCGT010000005.1:0-6159 GCA_036508775.1 Tepidiformaceae bacterium
GCACTGAAGTGCATCAGGATGATCGACCCGGGACGGGAGCCATTCACCGCGTAGTCGGTCATCTGCTGGGGCGTTGTCGTGCTCGAACCGTCGCCAGTCGAGACGTTCCAGAGGATGGTCCGGTAGCCCATGTCCGCAGCCGTGCCGATGACAGTGGCGTTCACATTGCCCCCGCTCGGCCGCATATAAGGACGGGTTGTTGCCGCCGGGGCGACCGACTTCACGAGGTCTTCGAAGTCCTGGATGTCCTTCCTGATATACGCGGGCGTCTGATTGAGCAGGTCGTAGTGGTCCATGGTGTGGTTTGCGATTTCGCAGCCCGCGTCGAGGGCCCGGGCAATGAACGAGTGATCGGTTCCGAGGGGGCGGCCGGCGAGAAAGAAACTCAACTGGAGCTTCATCCCCTTCAGTACATCGAGCACCTCATCGCGGTGGTCCCAGCCGTCGTCGACGGTGAGCGCGACGAGAGGCTGGGTGCCGGGGCCTTTGCTTGCCACCTGACGAAGGATGTCATCCGACCAGGCAGGGGGCGTCGGCTTCGGGGTTGGTGTCGGCGTGGGCGTCGATGGTACGGGCGTCGCAGTCGCAATGGGCAGAAGGTAGTCCGCCCCTCCTGGCGACGCCCCTCCTGGCGAGCGCAGGAAGCGGGGCGTCGCGACCGGGTCTGCGGTGTCACCGGAAAGCGCCGCGTCGGGGTGGGGGTGATCGCCCGCCCGGAGCCGGTTAAGACCAGCCGCGGCGAGCGCGCCGGTGGCAACCACGCCGGCCCCGAACGAAAGAACCCTGCGCCGCGGAAGCTTACGTGCCACCAGCTGAGCATACCCGTCAAAGGCGCTCAAACCATGCCGCGACTGCGCTGCGGACTTGGCGTCAGGGGTGCGCAAAAGCAAAGGGGAGCCGAATAGCCGGCCCCCTTTGCTAAATCACGATGCGGCGGGTGATTAGATCTGGCTGTAGCCGGAGCCCTTCCGCTGGATGCCCGTGCCCTTGCCGTCGGTGATCCACCCAAACTCCTGGAGGATCTCCTGGCTGTAGGTCACGCGGCCGGCGACCTTCTCCTTCGGCTCCGTGGCCAGGAGGAGGGCGGCCTTTGCCATCATCTCAGGCGGCTCGCCGCGAGGGTCGTCCATCCCCGTGACGAGGTGATGGAACACAGTGCCCGGCGTGGGAACAACCTGCGACGGCGATACGCAGGTCACGCTGACGCCGTCGTGGTAGACCTCAGCCGCGAGGCCCTGGGTGAAGCGCTCGAGAGCGGCCTTCTCAGCCCCATAGAGCGTACCTCCGCCATTACGGGCGGCTTCCGGGTAAGGACCGCGGCCAGGCCCGATAGCCGAGCCGCTGGAGATGTTCACGATCGAGCCGGACTTCCGCGGCAGCATGTCCTGCAGCGCGAGCTGGCTCAGATAGAACGGCGCGTGGAAGTTCACCGAGAAGGAACGGTGCCAGCGGCTGATCGGGTAGTCCTTGATGGGGATGAAATAGGTGAGGGCAGCGTTGTTGACGAGGACATCAACCGGCCCGTAGAGCTTGTGCGTCTCTTCGAAGAGCTTGACGCACTCCTCGTGGTCGGAGACGTCCGCCGCGACCGCGGAGGCCTCGCCACCGGCCTTCTTGATGCCGGCGATTGTGGTTTCGAGCGACCCTTCCAGGGGATGTTCGCCGTCATGCAGCGTGCGTGCGGCGCAGACGATGCGCCCCCCCTCCGCCGCGAAAACCTCTGCAATTGCCTTGCCGATGCCGCGACTGGCACCGGTCACGATAACGGTCTTCCCGTCTAGCTTACCCATGGGCTGGCCTCTTCTATCAAGGTGAGAATGGGAGGGATTGTAGGCGATTATGACACCGCGGCAACCCTCGTGAAGGCAAAGGCCTCTACCGGCGGCGACGGGATCCGGCCGGGGGTTCGCCTTCAGGGGAAACAAGCCCGTGCTGGAACGCGTAACGCACGAGCTGCACCCGGTTATGTACCGGGAGCTTCTTGCGAATGTTGACGGCGTGGACCTCGACCGTCTTGAGGCTGATCTCCAGCATGTCGGCGATGTCCTGGTTGCTGTAGCCGCGCGCGATCAGTCCTACAATCTCTAGCTCTCGCGGCGAGAGCGGGCGAACCGCTGCACCCTCACCGGGCATTACGTCTTCGACATCAAGCGGAGACGAGGGAATGGCGACCGTGGCCGGTGCCGCGGCGGGGCGTGCCAGGAATAGCAGCCTTCGGCCTCCTGTCACCGCGAAAGGCGCAACGGCAATATCGAGAGCGACGCGCCGTCCGTTGCTCTTCAATACGTTGACGGTGATGCGCGCTTCGCCGCCGCCTTCTGCGATGGCCGCCGCGAACGACTTCAGCGTCCGTTCGCGGTCCTCGGGAGCGAACAGGCCGGCCGGGTCGCTAAGGGTAAGCAACTGGTTTCGCCGGTAGCCCAGGAGCGTACAGGCGATCTCGTTCACGTCGACCAGCCGTCCGTCCGAGATCACACCGGATGCTTCACCCAGTTCTTCGGCGGCACGCACGAGCGCGTGCCGGTAGGAATGTTCGTGCTGAAACTGTTGGACCAGGGCGAAATTGCCACGGCGCAGGATTACGTATCCCACCAGCGTCAGTCCCATCACCAGTATGGCTCCGCCAGTGAGCGCCGGGGCGGCGTTCCCTTTGAGGGCGCTGGCAAATGCCGCCAGCGCGAGCAACAGCACGGCAACGTAGGCAATCGCGAGGTGGGCCCGGACTCCAGTCGCACGGTCAGGCGATGGAGGGGCGAGCCGCGAAACATCGGGCGGCAGGACGAAGCAGGCCGCCATGAGCCAGTAGGCGCTTACGTAGCAGGCGCTGATCCATACAGGGCTGCCGCCACCGTAGTTTCCGCTCGTCACAAGGTAGCCCCAGGCGCTGTCGGTCACGAACCAGACAACTCCCATCGCACCGAGAACAGCCGCCCGGGAACCGAGCGGCCCATCCGAGAGGTAAATCGTGAAAACGATCGCGGTGATGATGCCAAGGTCGAGCATGGGATAGCCGAGCGCGACCGCGGCATGCCAGTACGAATAGGCGTTCGCGGCGGCCGTCGGAACCACGACGAACTGCCAGGACAGTGTCCCCGCCGCCACCACGACAATCGCCGCCTCAATCAACCAGCGCCGATCCCCCATGCGCCAGCGTGGGAACGTGAGCAGGACTATTGCGGCGATGATGGCCATATACGCGCCGTAGCAAAACAGGTCAGCTATGCCAGGGAAGGGTGCATTCCGGTCAAAAGCGAGGCGATAGTAGGAGTAGATCCCGTCCGCACTCGCGTTCGCGGCGACCGCAACGGCCAGGCATAGCCAGCCGATGCGTTCGAGGCCGCGCGACCGCCGGATCGGCCCTACCGACAGGACAACGCCAACGGCGACAGGCAGGTAATACACGCCAGTGCCGAAGCCGTACCCCCAGGGCGTCGCTACGTCGATGACGACACCGAGCGTGATCGAGGCCAATGCGACAATGGCGAGGCGAGCAACGCTTGCCCAGCGACCCTTCAACAGGCCGGAGAACGTTTGAAGCCCGGAAGCGCTCGCTTCGGCGGCAAAAATGCTCATGGCGTCTGAAACCTGATCAGAACATGGGAAGGGCCGACATCAACACTGATGTCCCGGGAACGAAACACACTGACCGCCCTTCGCGCCGGTGGCGGGTGGTTCGAAACCATCGAAAGGCCCGGCGCCAGGCCGACCGCCTGACGTTCCACCATCAACGAATTGGAGTTCTCATCCTAGGCTAAAGCACCAAAATTGAAAACAACCCTTCGTGGATAAACAGGTTCGATTTCGTTAAGAACTGAAGGTTTTCCTCTATGCGAGAGCCCTTCTCGATCGCCGGGCTGGCTGGCCCGCCTGCACCGCGTGGGCACTCCCGCAGGTTCCGCCGACGGATGCGATGTTCGAGGCCGGGAGATTCGTGTAGACTTCGACAACGGGCCTCCTGCAAAGGGAGGCCCGGAGTGTGTTCTCCATGCCTATCGTCGTCGTTGTCGGCGGGCAGTGGGGCGACGAAGGCAAAGGCCGAATCGTTGACCTGCTGGCTCGTAAAGCCCGTGTTGTGGCGCGCTATTCCGCAGGGAATAACGCCGGCCATACGATCGTAAATGAGCGAGGCGAGTTCAAACTGCATCTCGTGCCCGCGGGAATCTTCTACGCGGAGAAGACCTGCGTAATTGGCAACGGGCTGGCAGTGGACCCGGAAGTCCTGCTCGACGAAATCGACAGCCTGAAAGATAAGGGCATCGATACCGGCCGCCTCGTGTTGAGCGACCGCGCCCAGGTGATCATGCCCTGGCACATCGAACTCGACCGCCTCGATGAGAAGATGCGAGGCGATGCGGCCATCGGGACAACCGGTAAGGGCGTCGGCCCCTGCTTCATCGATAAGGTGGCTCGCCGGGGTATCCGCGTCGGCGACCTGCAGCGAGCCGAAGACCTGGTCCCCCGGATCAAATCGGCCCTGGATTACCAGAACCGCGTCATCACCGCGGTTTACGGCGGCGAGGCAATCTCCGTCGATGACTGCTGCGAACGCTATCTCGAGTTCGGGAGGCGCCTGAAGCCCTACATCGGCGACGTTCAGTCGATCGTCATCGATGCTCATCGGCGCGGCGAGTATGTGCTCCTCGAAGGCGCCCAAGGGTCACTTCTCGACCTGGACCACGGCACCTACCCCTACGTGACTTCGAGCGTACCGAGCAGTTCCAGCGGCGGCGCCGCCCTTGGCGTTGGCATCGGGCCCACGGACATCCAGCGCGTGGTCGGTGTCTTCAAAAGCTACACGACGAGGGTCGGCAACGGTCCCTTCCCGACCGAGCTGTTCGATGAAATCGCCAGCCAGCTCCGGGACCACGGCAAGGAATTCGGTCGCGGCGAATACGGCACGACCACTGGCCGCCCCCGCCGAATTGGCTGGCTCGACGCAATCGCTGGCAGGTACAGCGTCCGGCTGAACGGGCTTTCGGCGGTCGCGCTGACGCGCCTCGACGTCCTCGATGGCCTGAAGACGATCAAGATCTGCACCGCCTACGAACTCGACGGCAAAATCATCGAGACGTTCCCCGCCCAGGAGTCGGTCCTCGAACGGGTGAACCCCGTCTACGAAGAACTGCCCGGGTGGGAGTCTCCGACAACGGACGTCCGTAGCTTCGACGACCTGCCCCCGCAGGCCCAGGCGTTCATCCGCCGCGTGGAAACGCTGCTCGAGTGCCAGGTGGATCTGATCTCGGTCGGCCCGGCGCGCGAGCAGGCAATCATCGTCAACCCGATCTTCTAGCCGGCAGGGGAGCTACCTCTCCCCCAGGCGGATCTTGTGACCGAATTCACCGTTCGAACGGCCCTGCCCGAAGACTCGGAAGTGGCTTCGGCTGTGCTGCGCGCCGCCTTCGCGGAGGAACACGAGCTCTTCTCCGAGCCGGCGACGCTCACACCGGGAGCGTTCGAAGTCGTACTGCAGACGGGGCACCAGGTGCTGGTAGCTGACACGGCGGGCCGGGTCGTCGGCCTGGTACGCGTCTGGGACGAGGACGGCATGTGCTGGTTCGACTGGCTGGCGTCAGCGGTGCCGCGGGCTGGGAGGGCGCTGCTGCGGGCGGTCGAGATCGGAGCGCAGGACCGGGGCATTCGCCTGGTCCGGGCGAACATCGTCGAAGGGGGTCCTCTCCAGGACTACTTCGAACGCTTCGGCTACCGCCCTATCGCCCGGATCACCGCCGGCGGACGCTCGCTGGTAACCGTCGAACGGCGCCTGCCGCTGCTGACCGTGCGCGAGCAGCGCCGCGCCGACGCCGATGCAATCGCCGAAATCGCCGGCGTCGACCCGTGGCCGCTACGACAGGAGAACCGAAGCGGCTGGTTCGTCCTCTCAGACGGCGAGCGGGTGGTTGGCGTGATCTCCGTGAAGGACGGGGGCGCAGGGCTGGCCCTGTTCGCCGAACCGGTCCTCCTCGAAGAATACCGGGGGCGCAGTCTCGAACTCTGGATGATCGAGCGCGCGACCACGTACGCCGAGACTCGCGGATTCCATACGGCCGACATCGCACAGTCACCCGCGCTCGATGCACTCAAGCGGGACCTCGAAGACCGTCGCTGGTTCCCGGAAGGCAAGGTCTATCGCAAGTCGCTCGGCGATGCCCCCCGGACCGC
>DATCGT010000006.1:0-3616 GCA_036508775.1 Tepidiformaceae bacterium
CGACGAGCGAGGCACTGCGCGACCCGCGCCGCTCCGTAAGGCTCGCGATGGATTCCGCCGCACGGGCCACCGACTGCTCGCGCTCGACTCGTTCCCGGGCAACGCTGGCGCGCTTTGCCCGCAGGGCATCCAGCTCGCGCCGCAGCCGATGGAGGCGCTCGCGCTCTCGTTCGAGACCGAAGCGGGTCACCTCAAGCGATCGGCGCAGAGATTCGTGGCCGGACTCGAGTTCTCGCGCTTCCACGACGAGCGTCTCAACGACCGATCGCGCCTCATGGACCTTGCGGTCGTTCGCGGCTACGCGGGCCTTGAGTGTGGCAATGCGGTCCGGGAGTTCTTCGAGTTCCCGTTGCCGGCTGAAGGCGCCTTCCTCGGTCCCCGAGCCGCCCCCGCTGATCACGCCCGAGGCTTCGAAGTAGCTACCGTCCAGCGTGACAACCGAACCGAGGCCGCGACGAACCATCCGCAACGCAGTATCAGCGTCTTCGACCACGATGATCCGGCCAAGGAGCGTGTCTATGAGGCCCTTCAGCTTGGCGTCACTGCGCACGAGCTTCGCGGCAACGCCCACAACACCCCGTTCCTTCTGGAGGTTCAACGCGTAGGAGTTGTGGACCGACTCAATGGGGAGGAACTGGGCACGGCCAAGATGGCCATCCCGGAGCAGTTCGATCGCCTTCAGGGCGTGAACTTCCTTCTCCACGATGATCGCGTGGAGCCGGTATTCGAGGGCGGCGTTGATAGCCATTTCGAGGCCGACCGGGACCTTGATCTGGCGGGACAGGAGTCCAACCATGCCGGGGACTTCGGGCGGTTCGCCGAGGCTCCCGGGCGCCATCCCTTCGATCAGCGCCTGCCCCATGATGAGTGCGTTCCGCGTACCGACAGTCACGCCTTCGTGCTCTGTCTGGACACGCCGCAGGGCGTCGTAGCGCCCGTCGCGGCGGTCGAGTTCGCGCGTGTCGTCACTGCCGGCACTCTGGGCGAGACGAGCCTCCTCTTGCAGTCGACTCAGGCGCTCGCGGGCTTCCTGGGCGGCAACGCGAGCCGTGTCCAGCCGGAACTCTGCGCTGAGCATGTCGGCACGGAGGTCCCGGCACCGGATGCCATACGTCTTCAGCTCGCCGAAGAAGGACGCGCGGCGGCCGATTGCTTTCTCATCTTCGATGGCCAGCTCGGCCATCCGCCGCTCGGCACGTTCGACTTCTGCCGTAAGGCTGGCGACGTGGCGATTGTCCGCTTCGGCGCCATCGCGCAACTCCGCAGCGCGGCTCCGGGCAGCGGCATAGTCGCGCTCCGCGGCTTCCAGGGCCTCGCGAGCAAGGAGAAGGGCTGCCTTGACGCGGTCGGTTTCGCCCGCGACTTCGAGGCCGCGGCGGCCTTCGTCCGCGTCGGTGGTCGAAAGGCTGATGCGCTCCGACTCCAGCGCGTCGATCTCGAGACGGACCTCCTCGCGCCGGGCGGTGATCATCGCGTGACGCTCGCGGTCGAGGGTAATCGACTGCTGGATGGTGTTCAGCCGCTGCTCGATCTCGGTCGTGCGATTGTCGCGGCGGGCGATTGCGTCCCGGCGCTTGCGTATCTCTTCGCCGAGCGTGTGCAACTGGTCACGGAGCTGTTCAACGCGGGCACCGGCAGCAGCGCCTTCCGACATCCGCTGGTCGAGGGTCGCGCGGGTTCGAACGAGGTTGTTATGGGCCTCGCTCCAGCGGTGCGTGTAGTAGCTGCGGAAGAGGTCGACCAGTTCCGCCGAGAGTCGCCGGTGCTCGGCGGCACGCTCGGCCTGCCGTTGGAGGCGCGAGAGCTGCGGTTCCAGCTCCTTGATGATGAGGGTGACGCGGTCGATGTTCTCGCGCGTCGCCCCCAGGCGATCCTGGGCTTCTTTGATCTTGAGCCGGAAGCGTTTCACATCGGCGGCTTCGTCCAGGAAGCCGCGGCGATCGTCGGGAGTCATCGTGAGGACTTCGTCGACCAGTCCCTGTCCCATGATCGAGTAGCTGTTCTGGCCGACATCGCCCTTCATGAGGAGGTCGATGATGTCGCGAAGGCGGACACGAGAGCCGTTCAGGAGGTACTCGGAATCGCCGTTCCGATAGACCCTGCGCCCCACCTCGACCTCGGCGAAATCGACCGGGAGCCACTTGTCCTCGTTGTCGAGGGTCAGGATCACCTCGGCCATGCCGACGGCGGCGCGATCCTTCGTCCCCGAGAAGATCACGTCTTCCTGTTTGCGAGCCCGGAGGAGGCGTCCACTCTGCTCGCCCAGTACCCAGCGGAGGGCGTCGGAGACGTTGCTCTTGCCTGAGCCGTTCGGACCGACGACCGCGGTGACGCCCCGGCCGTATTCGAAGTTCGTCCGGTTCGCGAAGCTCTTGAAGCCCTGCAGCGATAGCTTCTTCAGGTACACGCCCGGTCAGGCCTCCCCTTCTTGAGCTTCGGCAGTCTCGGCCAGTCGCGACACAGCGTCGCTGGCGGCGGCCTGCTGCGCATCGTTCTTCCGCGCGCCCGAGCCGCGTCCGTAAAGGACCCCGGCGACGCGCACCTCGACCGTGAACGCCCGAGGCTGGCCAACGGGCGCCTCATCCACCGTCACATATTCGGGCGGCTGGTGCCAGCGTGCCTGGACAAGATGTTGTAAGCGCGACTTCGCGTCGATCTGGGCACCATGGCGGTGAATCTGGTTCAGCTCGGGCGCGAGGAGGCGCTTGATCAGCGACCGCGTCACCCGGTAGCCATTGCTCAGATAAACGGCGCCGATCACGGCTTCGAAGACGCCCGCCAGGTTCCGTTCGCGCGTGCGGCCACCCTCCGCAAGCTCTCCCCGGCCCAGGATCACGTGGTCGCCGAGACCCATCCGTGCGGCAGCCGCAGCCAGCGCCCTGCCCCGGACGATCTCGGAACGGAGCCGGGTCAGTTCCCCCTCACCCGACTGCGGATATCGCTCGTAAAGCTCGCGGGCGATGATCATCCCCAGCACGGCGTCACCGAGAAATTCGAGGCGTTCGTTCGATTCGCTGGCGTTCCCCGATTCGTTGACGAATGACGCGTGCGTAAGCGCCACCTGCAGAAGGTCTGCAGGCAGGGGCGGAAGCCCAAGCTTCTCGACCCGTTCATCGTTGGCTGGCGGAGAAGCCAGTGGCACAGAACCTCCCGGCGCACACCTGTCCCGCTCCCGGGACGAAGAAATGCTCAAGCTGGTGAACGGTATGGGGGCCGTTTTGACGGACTCAAGGATACGCTACCATCCAGACCATGCCCTCAGAAACTATGACAAGTGCCAAATCTTCATGTTCGGTCTGTCACGAAGCGCTTGAAGCGCATACCGAGACGTACTGCAACGTCTGCGGACTGCCTTTTCACCTGAACCAGCGGTCCGACATCCCCGGCAAAGACTGCGGCGAGGTCAGCATCAGCGATGAGCACCTCGGGCTCGAGTTCTTCTGTCGCAACTGCATCGAGATGGAACCCGCCGACTCCGGCGCCCTCGGGGACATCATGGACGCCGGCGAGGCGGCCCTCGCGGCGGGGCTCACCGAGGAGCAACTGGTGGCTGCCGCCGAAGAAGGCAAGATCGCCCACCGCCGGACAAAGGGCGGCACATACCTGTTCGAGCGGA
>DATCGT010000007.1:0-8718 GCA_036508775.1 Tepidiformaceae bacterium
GACAGCGCCCGCCACGTCGTGAGTCGGGGCGGAAAAGCTATTGACCTGACGGCACGGGAGTTCGGCCTCCTCGCGATGCTAGCCGACGAACCGGGGCGCGTCTTTACGCGCGCCCAAATCCTCGACCGGCTGTGGGAGAGCGAGTTCTACGACGATCACGTCGTCGAGGTCCATATCGGGAACCTGAGACGCAAACTTGAAGACGATCCCGGCCACCCGCGCTATGTCGAGACGGTGCGCGGGGTCGGGTACCGCGCGTCCGGGTCGTCGAAATGAATCGCCTGCGTCGCCTCCGTGGGAGTATGCGAACCCGGCTACTGATTAGCTACCTAGCCGTTTGCGTCGCGGGAATCCTGGTGCTCTTCGTCGTCGTCAGGCTGAGCGCGCCCAGCTTCTTCGACCAGCACGTCGCTCGAATGGGCGTGATGCGCGGGATCGGCGGCGCAATGATGTCGCCGCAGGGCGTCAACCTGGATAGCGCACTAACGCGCTCGCTCAACGAAGGCTTCCTCGTCGCGACGGTCGTGGCCCTTCCCCTCGGCATCATCGCGAGCTTCCTGGTCGCCCGCGAAATCGCGCGGCCGCTGAAACGACTGGCCGCTGCCAGTCAGCGGATCGCTCGGGGCGACTACGACGAACGTGTCCCGGCGGACGGCCCGGGTGAGCTGCGCGACCTGGCTGTGAGCTTCAATGCCATGGCGTCCGCCCTCGAACATACGGAGCTGCGCCGGAGGGAGTTGATTGGCGATGTCGCCCACGAACTGCGCACGCCGGTCACGGTCTTGCGCGGCTACATCGAAGGTCTTGCTGACGGCGTATTCCCGGCGTCTCCCGAGACCTGGGTGAAGCTCCAGGAGGAGACAGGGAGGCTCGGCCGGCTGGTCGAAGACCTGCAAGAAGTGTCTCGAGCGGAGGCCGGGCAGATTACGCTTACGGCCGCTCCAGTGAAGCCGTCGGAAGCCGTGAAGTCCGCGGTTGCACGATTGGCACCCGGGCTCGCACCAGGTGGACTCGTCCTCGCGGCCGACGTACCGGAGGACCTCCCCGCTGTCCGGGCCGACCCCGATCGCCTGGACCAGGTCCTTACGAATTTGCTAACGAATGCCGTCCGCTACACGCCGGCACCTGGAACCGTCACGATCGCGGCTCGCCGGCAGGGGGCGGCGGTCGCTTTCTCCGTGTGTGACACGGGGATCGGGATCGCGCCCGAAGATCTGCCGAATATCTTCGAACGCTTCTTCCGTGCGGATCGCTCGCGTTCACGCAGTTCAGGCGGCAGCGGCGTCGGCCTGACTATCGCAAAGGCGCTGGCCGAGGCCATGGGAGGCACCCTCAGCGCTGCCTCAGGCGGTCCCGGCAAGGGATCGACCTTCACTCTCGTGATGCCTCTCTCCTGACGGGTTTCCGGTCGGTCGGCGCCACTGCGCTTGAGCGAATCTTGAGGCGACCGCTGCCTCTCGCTTGAACTTCGACAACGACGATAGGGATGTGATGAACGGGCAACAGCCCGAAGGAGAACTTCAATGAACACCAGGAAACTCGTCCTTATCGGTGCGGTCGCTGCGATCGGCCTGCTCGGGACCGCAAGTATCGGAGTCGCGTTCGCTGATAGCGGCACTGGTCCCACGGGCTGGGGCATGGGGCACATGGGCTCCGTGAACCAGCAGGTCCCGGCCGCCTGCGACCAGACACATGACCAGATGCAGGCGGCAATCGCAAAGGCGCTCGGCATCACGGTCGATGACCTGAACGTACAAATCGCGGCCGGTAAGACTGTTGCCGACATCGCTACCGCAAAGGGCCTCGATTTTGCGACGGTCATGCAGCAGGCGATGACGACCGTCCACGGCGACCTTCCCGGTGGCTATGGCCCGGGCAGCGGGGCAGGGATGATGGGCGGTCGCGGCTCCAACATCAACTGACGCGCGCTCGGCGCGTTCGGGCACGATAACGAAGGCCATCCCCTGGGGATGGCCTTCGTCTTGTCTGCCTCAGAGCCCGGCTATTTAGGTTTCACCGGGTTGGGGTTCAGGATCAGCGGCTGTCTCAGCGCCTGGCTGAAGTCGAAGTCCAGGCTCAGGTCCCCGAGCTGCGGCGCCGCCTCACGGACAGTCGGACGCGGGTCGGGGCGTCCGTCGGTCTTCGGGTCGAGCCGCTGGCCACCGAGGAAGTCGTCTTCGATGAACTTGGTGTAGGCGTCGAAGCTGAGGACCTGGTGGTCGATGAAGCCTTGCTTTGCATAAGGTGAAATGACCAGCCCCGGTACTCGCAGTCCATAGCCATTCTGGTCGACCGTCGGTGGCGTGACGTGGTCGTAGAAGCCGCCCCAGTCGTCCCAGGCGAGGAAGATCGCCGTGCTGTCCCATTCCGGGCCCTGCATGAGGGAGTTGATGAGACCCGTCACGTACGCCTGGCCAGTGCTGACGAGGGCAGGCGGGTGTTCGCTGTTGGTGCCGTTCGGCGCGACCCACGAGACGGCCGGCAGGGTGCCGTTCTTCGCGTCGTCGGTGAGGTGGCTGATCGCCTGGATGTTCCCAAGCTCGCCGTCCTGGTGAACGGTGTCGAACCACGGAAGCGGGTTCCAGATACCGGGCGTGCCCGCGCGCTGGGGCTTCGCCACGCACGTCGCCTGGGAGTCGTCCTCGCAGTCGGGCTCGGTACCCTCCGCGACGTAGTACTTCCAGCTAACTCCCGCTTTGTGGAGCAGGTAGGTGATGTCGGTCCACGCATAGTTGGGGCGCTTCACGACCTTATTCGCGGTGGCGGCGGTCGCCTGGAAATCGGGTGGTGAGTCGGGCGACTGGAGGGCGTTGATGCAACTGGCGGGGTCACCCTGCTTGCTGCACTTCGCCGACCACTCCGAGACCATGAACAGGTGCTGTGGCAGGCTCCACGATGCGTTCGGCTCGAACATCTTGTCCTGCAGGACGAAGTTCTGGGCGTAGGCCCAGTAGTTCGGGATCTCGCTGGCGTTGTGATAGCCCATCACGTCCGTCGGGCCGCTCTGGGCGCAGGCGGGGTCGTTTGGGTCTGTGCACTTCACGGCCTTCCCGCCTTCCGCCTGGGCGATAAAGCCGTCCATCTTGCCGCCGTTCACGTCTGCCTTCGCCGCCACGTCGCCGTGCGGGCCCCCGGTGTTCTTGTCGGAGGTGTCGTGGAATGGCTGCACGCATTGTTTCGTCTGGGGGTCGGGTTCGCAGACCGTCGGCTGCCCGTTCTGCATGGGGATCCCGTCCGCGCCCGGGAACGTGCCGAAGTAGGAATCGAAGGAGCGGTTCTCCTGCATGATGACGACGATGTGCTGGATCTTGTGGATGCCCTCAAGGGGGGCGGCCGTGGCGGCGGTCTTTGGCGACTGGGCGACTCTGCTGCTGCAGGCCGCCACCAGCACCGCGATGACGGCGATCGCCGTCCATCCCATCGCCCAGCGTTGTCGATCTCTTGTGCGCGTGTCAGGCTTCACTTCGTTCTGCTTCCCCCATTCCATGGCTGTCCCCGAGCTCAAACGCTACCGGCAGCGCCGTCCGGCCCCATTCGGCCAGGTCTCGGCTGTATCGAGGTGAGTACTTCTCCAGCAGCAGCCGGCGCGCGAGCGCATCTTCCGATTGCTCGACCACGATCCGCGCGGTCGCCGCGTAGACGACTTCGCCAACTTCCATCGTGACCGCCGGGTTCCGCTGCAGGTTTCGAACCCAGTTCGCCTTCGTGCGTCCCCCTGCCATGAGGTACAACGTCCGCCCGTCGTCGGTGCCGAACCATATCTCGATCCGGCGTGGAGCACCGCTCACGCGGCCCGTCGTGGTCAGGTAGCAGTAGTCGAGGGAACGATCGTCAGGGGGCAGCTGCATATCGGCACCGGTTGCGCGGATCTCGTGGCTCACGCACTGCAATGGCGCGTGCAGGCGGAAAAGGGACGACCGCCGGAACTCTCTTCGAGAATTGTGGGCAGTCGCCGGGCGAGCTCGGTAACGGGGTGCTTCACCCTGCCCGGTATTATCGGTCAGGCAGTCGCCGCTGAGCGCTTGTCGCGCAGGAAATTCCAGATCAGGTTGGCGGTGTCGAGGCGCGCCGCCAGGGGCGTCCCGGCGGTGCCGGGCCAGCCGTGGTCGCCGCCGACTGTCAGCACCATTTCGACCGGCGTGGAGCAGCCGGTCGGAGTCTCAATCAGGACACCGTCGGTCAGCGGCTGTTGCGAGGCCGAGCCGGCCCGGCAACCATCCTTCGCTGCCCAGGCGGCGAACTCCTGCTGGGCTCCTGGGTAGAGGAGTGTGTCACGGACGATCCCGCCGTCGTAGGGCACGACCGTGTCCGCGGTGCCGTGGAATGCAAGTACGGGGATGGCCTGGTTGCAGGGGGTCGACGGGATGTCGACGCCCGCGACCGGGACGATCGCGGCAACTTCGCCGCTGAGGTCGCACGCTACTCGCGTGGCCATGAACGCGCCGTTCGAATGCCCCACGGCCGAGACCCGCGAGGGGTCGACGCAGTAGCTGCTCTTCAGGTTCGCAAGGAGGTCTCGGACGAACTGGATGTCATCGACAGGCCATCCCGGTAGCGACGCCCCCGCGCCCCAGCCTGCCGGGTCGCCGAGCCCATCGGGGCTGACCAAGTAGAAGCCCTGCTGATCGCTGACCGGCAGGAGCCCGGAATACTGTTCCACTGCCGCGCCGGTGCCGCCGCGCCCGTGGAAGAGGAGAACGACCGGTGCGGGCTGATCCGGGCGGACGTTCGCGCCGACGTGAACGCGATAGGTCCGGGTGGTTCCGCCCGAGACAATCGTCGCGAGGACGGTGCCGCCGGTCGCCATCGACGCGTTGCTGGTCGTGCATCCCGCGGATCGTGGTGCCGGCGCAGGTGCCGCCGCATGGGCCGAGACCAGGAGGCCGTCCGTTGGGACCGGTGGGTGGAGGGCCGTGGTGACGAGCCTGTGAAGGGAGGTTCGCCCGGATGGAGACCACGTGGGGGTAGAGACCGTCGCCAGGAGTATAAAGGCGACTGCAAGCGCGAGGACGGGCTTTGTTTTCACTCTATTGAGCATGTAACAACGTTACTTCCACCTTAGTACACGGCTCAGTTCGATTGCTAGAGTAGAATTTCTGCGATGGCAGGTACGAATCTATTGGCGCATTTGAACTGCTGCTATCGCGCCCCTCCGGATGGGGCGAAAATAGTGTCCAGACCGTAACGAATCGAGCGCTCGTCCCCGTTTCAAGTTCCGCCGAGGACTGAGTGTCCGAACGGAACGGAGGTAATCGTGGCGCGCTGGTACGGCTTTTCGAAGGATCCTCCTATCGCCCTGAACACCGCGCCGTTGGAGGCACGCAGCCTGAGAAGTACCGTGGCGCGCTGGCGCTATGCGCCTTCCGGGAATCGCGATCTCCGTCTTGACCTGTTGCGCGGCTTCTCCGTGTTTGCGATGGCCGTCGACCACATCGGTGGGCCTTCGCCATTTCATCTGCTAACCGGCGGCAACCGCTTCTTCGTCTCCGCGGCTGAAGCCTTCGTCTTTATCTCTGGCGTGACCGTCGGCATGGTCTACGCTCGTATCGCTGCCACAGGTACGGGACACCTCTGGGCCCGGGCGTTCAGCCGGAGCTGGACGCTCTACACGATCGCTGTCTGGCTGGGGCTGGCGGCCGCCGCCAGCAGCGCCATCTTCGGCCTGCCAAAGGGTGCTGCTTTCGCGGCGGAGCCGGGCCGCTTCGTCCTCGATATGGTCCTCCTGCGCCGCACCTTCTACCTCGTCGACGTCATGCTCCTCTACGCCTTCCTGATGTTCTTCGTTCCGGTTCTCATCCTTCTGCTTCGCCGGGGGAAGTGGTGGCTCCTGCTGCTCGGGTCCGTGACTCTCTGGGGCGCTTACCAGGTCTGGCCGGAACGCCTGGTTCTGCCATGGGCGATAGCCGACTATCGCACCTTTCCCCTCGCCTCCTGGCAGGTTCTCTTCGTACCGGCTGTGGTCCTCGGCTTCCACCGCAGGGCCGTCGGCAGCGCAGTCGCGAAGTTCCCGCGTCCGGCTCTCCCGGGAGGATGGCTTCTGCCGACGACCGCGACCTTCGGCGTCCTCGTCTGGTTCCACCTGACGAACGCCGCGGTGCTCGACCGCTGGCAGGGGCCGGGGGCAGGGGCGAGATTCCTCGATTACTGGTTCAGCAAGGCCGCCCTGCCAGCCCCGCGCCTCTTCGCCTGCGCGATCGTCTTCGCCCTCGGCTGGCAGCTCGCGACGCTCTTCTGGATTCCGCTCCTGCGGGTCGCGGGCGGATTCCTCATGACGCTCGGCCGGTCCGCCCTCTACGCGTTCAGTTCGCACGTCGTGGCCGCATCGGTCCTCGAAATTCTCATCTTCCACTGGCGTGGCGAGGTTCCCCTCACCTCGCCCGAGTCATTCGCGATCCAGGCCATCATGCTCACCGCCATCTGGGCCGCGACGCGGGCGCGATTCCTCCAGCGCGAGTTCCAGTGGCTTGGCCGTCCGCCGGTTCATATCATCGTGGAACCCCACCACGGAACGAACTGGCAGCCTGCCAGCGCACTGTTCGCCCTCGGACTTCTCTTCGCGACTGCCGGCGTGGGCTTCAGCCGCGAGTCGACCACGAGCATCGCCGCGGCGGGCAACGCATCAGCGCGCCGCACGACCTACAACAACCCCGTGACCACGGTCACGCCGCCAAGAGCCACCATCAAGCAGTGGGCCCAGCCCGCCGACGAAGTTGCGAACCCGGTGGCAGCCCCCGCCCAGTTCGAGGTTGAAGGCACGGTCACGGACGGCCATTTCTTCAGCCCGGTCCTGGGCATGACCGTCCCCTACGCGGCCTACCTGCCGGCGGCCTACTTCACCAGCCCCACGACCCGGTTCCCCGTCCTCTACATGCTCCACGGCGTGGGTGGGCAATACATCGAGTGGGGGGAATATGGTCTCCCGGGCATCGCCTCCGAGATGATGGCGGCGGGCGAGATCCCGCCAATGATCATCGTGATGCCGGAGGGCGGTCGCGGGTATTGGGCCGACGGACTCTCCGGCGCCGGTGAGCAATGGTCTACCTATGTCGTCAACGACCTGGTTCCCTATATCGACACTACCTACCGCACCCTTCCCTACGCTACTGAGCGGGCCGTCGGCGGTCTTTCTCGTGGTGGCTTCGGGGCGCTCTACCTTGCTTTCACGCATCCCGATGTCTTCGGGATCGTCGGCGCTCACAGCCCCGCCCTGCCCGACTACACGGGGATCGAAGCCCCGGCCGTCACTGCGGCCGAGTTCCCGGCGTATGACCCGATCGCGATCGCCGCAGGGCTCAACGCCGCAACGGCTCCGGTGATCCGGCTGGACATCGGCCTCTCCGATGACTGGCGCAACGCGGTCGAGATCTTGGACCGAACGCTCACCGCTGCCGGGATCCCACATACGCTGGTCGAGGGCGAAGGCGGCCATCTCCAGGAGTACTGGATCGCGAACTCGGAGGACTACCTCCGGTTCTACGCCGGGGCGTTTGCCCCGCCCCGGTGACCGGGATCAGGTCGGCGCCCTGCTAGCGCCCCTCGAAGACCGGTGTCCGGCGTTCCAGGAACGCGGCTCGCGCTTCCTTCCCGTCGCGGCTGCCGAACGCTTTGCCGATGTTCGCAACTTCGTAGCGGAGCTGCGACTCGAGGTCGATCGCCACAGCCCGGCCGACCCCGCGCTTTGTCAGGCGAGAGGTGATCGGCGAGAGGTTCGTCAGTTGCTGGCAGTACTCGTGGAAGCGCGCATCGAACGCCGTGTCGTCGACGACTTCGCCCACCATGCCGAGCTTGAGTGCTTCATCGCCAGTGACCGTCTTGTTCTCGAGCAGGAAGCGCATCGCCTGTTCGTACCCCATCGCCTGGGGGAGCGTCCACGACAGGCCGGCGTCCGGTGAGCCACCGATGCGCGGGTACCCGGCAATGAGGCGAGCGTTCCGGGCCATGAGCTTCACGTCGCAGGACATCGCGATGCCGAGGCCCGCGCCGACAGCGACACCGTTGATCCCGGCGACGATCGGCTTGTCGCACATCTTGCGGAAGAGGTAAGGAATGCGGCCGACCCAGGCCAGCTCTTCGAGGTACGCGGCCTGTCCGGTCAGGGGACTGCCCGTCGAACCGCCACCCGTCAGGTCGAGGCCCGAGGAGAACGCGTCGCCAACACCGGTGACCGCGATGACCCAGACCGAGTCGTCCTTCGATGCTTCCTCGACGGCCCCCAGCATGCCCCAGGCCAGTTCCTGGTTCAGGGCGTTCTTCAGTTCCGGCCGGTTCATCTGGACGATCCGGACTTTTCCTTCGTTGATCACCCGTACTACGTCAGCCACGTTCGCGTCTCCGATCTGCTTCGATTGGGCCGAAGTATAAGGATAAACCAGGCTTCCAGCCTGTCGCGGTTTCCCGCAGAAGGTCAGTCGTCTTCGGTGGACCAGTCGCCGATTGCGGTCCGGGGGGCATCGCCGAGCGACTTGCGATAGACCTTGCCTTCCGGGAACCAGCGGCGGTCTTCGAGGTCACGCTTGAGTGCGTCGAGTGCCGGGGACTGTGCGATATCGGCCGTATGGAATCCGCGCGTCTCGGCGTACGTCGTCGCGCGCTCGATCATCCAGAGTTCGAGGCTGCGCCCCCGGTATTCTTCGAGTAGTACCGGCTCGGCGAACAGGGCCAGCCCGGCGCCCCCGTCCTTCACGGAGATCACGCCAACCACCCGCTCGCCGTCTGAGA
>DATCGT010000008.1:0-5360 GCA_036508775.1 Tepidiformaceae bacterium
GAGGATGGCGACACGACCGCTTTTGTCGGGACGATCCACCAGCACCTGTCGATCGAAGCGCCCTGCCCGCAGCAGCGCGGGATCGAGGATTTCCGGCCGGTTGGTGGCCGCCAGCAGGATGACGCCGACACGGGGGTCAAAGCCGTCAAGCTCGGCGAGCAGCTGGTTTAGGGTCTGCTCCTTTTCATCGTAGCCGCCGAACGCGCCGGGAGAGCGGCTGCGTCCCAGCGCATCGAGCTCGTCGATGAAGATGATGCAGGGGGCTGCGTTGCGCGCCTGCTCGAAGAGGTCGCGAACGCGCGCGGCACCGACGCCGACGAACATCTCGACGAATTCGGAGCCGGAGATGCTGAAGAAGGGGACGCCGGCTTCGCCAGCGACCGCGCGGGAGAGGAGCGTCTTACCGGTGCCCGGAGGGCCCACCAGGAGGACACCCTTTGGGATGCGCGCGCCGAGGGCGGCGAACTTCTCCGGGTACTTGAGGAACTCGACGACTTCGGCGAGCTCTTCCTTGGCCTCGTCGACGCCGGCGACATCGGCGAAGGTGACGGTGACCTTGCTGCCGGTGAAGAGGCGGGCGCGACTCTTGCCGAAGCTCATCGCCTGCGAATTCGAGCCCTGTGCCTGCCGCATGATGAGCAGGAGGAAAGCGCCGAAGAGCAGGAACGGGAGGATATTCAAGAGGAGGCCGAGCCATGGCCCGAGGCCGCCGCTGGTCTTGAAATCAAGGACGACGCCCGGCTGGCTCCCATTGGGGCCGTTGAGCGAAATGCCCTGCTGGGTCAGGAAGGTAGCGACGTCGGTGTTGGCCGCGACCTTCGAATCCTTGACGACTGGCTTGCCACTGCCGTTGTCGTTGTAGGTGACGGTCAGGCTGCTTCCGTTGACATCGATCTTCTGGACCTTGTTCGCCTTGATGTCCTGCACGACCTCGCCGAAGGCGACGGTCGGGTGGCTGCTGCCATTGGAAAAGAAGGCGAAGACGATCGCGATGACCGCTACGAGGATGAGCAGGTAGATGAAACTGTTACGAAGCCATCGGGAATACAATTGAAATACTCCGGGCCGCGGTAGGGAGACCGGGGCTTTTTCGAGTATAGCAGACCAAATTGCGGTCGCCCGGTAAGCGCGGAAAGACCGGTTCACGGTCCCCGGACGGTGCGGTGGACTGCGCTCGAACGAATCTGACTGCTAGACTACCGTCTCCGTGGAACGGCGGCATTCCCGGGCTGGAGGCTGGTGCATGAAACTCGCGTTTGTAGGCGGAACCGGACCCGAGGGGCTTGGTCTCGCAATGCGTTTTGCCAGGGCGGGCCACGAGGTGGTCGTCGGATCCCGATCGCACAAACGAGGCGAAGAGGGCGCGGCGAAGGTTCGTGAGGCCGTCCCCGGCGGGCAGATCTCCGGACGGGAGAATGCCGAGGCCGTCGAGGGGGCGGAGGTCGTCTTCCTCACCTTCCCGTATAGCGGGCAGCAGGCGACGCTCGCGGCACTCGGCAGTGCGCTCGACGGGAAGATCGTCTGCGACGTGGTGGCGCCGCTCGAATTCCAGCAGGGAATCGGCGCGGTTGCGGTGAACGTGGCGGGCAGCAGCGCGGCGCAGGAAGCGGCGGCCCAGTTGCCGGGAGCGCGCGTCGTCTCGGCCTTCCAGAACATGAGCGCCGAGAAGCTCGTGGAGCTCGACCATGCGATCGACTGCGATGTGCTCGTTTGCGGGCGAGACGCGGAGGCGAAGCGGGTGGTGATGGAGCTTGCCAACCAGATAGAAGGGGTTCGGGCGATCGACGCCGGCGGGCTCTCCCAGAGCCGCTACGTGGAGATGCTCACCTCACTCCTCATCAATATGAACCGAAAATACAAGACGCAGACGAGTATCCGGATCGTGGGGATATAGCAGCGATGGCAGGATTGAACATCTTCGGTGTGCCCGGGCTTCCAGAAATCACGAACGGGACAGACCTGGCCGCATCGATTCTCAAGGCGGCGGAGGCGGCCGGGTCGCCACTAGCGAGTGGCGATGTCGTCGTCGTGACCTCGAAAATCGTCTCCAAGGCCGAAGGGCGGGTCGTCGTCCTCGAATCGGTCGACGTCTCACCGTTCGCGCGCCAGTACGCGGAGCGATGGGAGAAGGACCCGGCAATCGTCGAGCTGGTGCTGCTGGAATCGCGGCGGGTGGTGCGGCAGGTTGGGGCGGTGATGATCACCGAGACCCGCCACGGCTTCATCTGCGCGAACAGCGGTGTCGACCAGTCGAGCTCGGGTGGGGAAGGGCTGGCAGTGCTGCTGCCGCTCGACCCGGATGCCAGCGCGGCGAGCATACGGGCGGGATTCAAGAAGAGCGGGCTCGATATCGCCGTCATCATCTCGGATACGTTCGGGAGGCCCTGGCGGGAGGCGCAGACAGACATCGCGATCGGGATCGCGGGCATGTCGCCGGTGCTGAGCTACATCGGGCAGGTGGACCCGCACGGGCACGAGTTCCGGGTGCAGGCTCTCTGCACGGCAGACGAACTGGCCGGGGCGGCCGAGCTTGTAAAGGGGAACATCAGTCGGGTGCCGGTGGCGGTGGTCCGCGGGTTCCCATGGGAACCCGACGACGAGGCCTCGATGCGGCTCATCATTCGCGACAGCGAACGCGACCTCTTCCGCTAGGGGCGCAGCGATGAGCGAAATCGTCCGCGTCCAGCTGCTCCGCCCGGGGGCGAAGATGCCCTTCCGTGCGACCGAAGCGGCGTCGGGCTACGACATTCATGCCTGTTTCGAGGGTGAGCCATTCGTCCTGGGGCAGCGACCAACGCTTGTCCCGACCGGGCTCTCGCTCGAGGTGCCGCGGGGGCTCGACGCGCAGCTGCGTCCGCGTAGCGGCCTGGCTCGCCAGGGCGTGCTCGCGACCTTCGGGACGCTCGATGCGGACTACCGCGGTGAGCTGATGATCAACCTCTATACGATCGGGCCGGACATCTCGTACACCGTGAGCAGCGGCGATCGGATCGCTCAGCTCGTCATAACGCGACTGGCGGACCTGGAGTTCCAGCCGGCGCTCGTCCTCTCGGAGACCGTCCGAGGTGAGGGTGGGCACGGGAGCACCGGGCGTTGACCTACGTCTACATCATCCTTGGGGCGGTCGTGGGCGCGCCACTGCGCTACTTCCTCCAGGGCAAGGTCCAGAACGTAACGACCGCCGGATTCCCGTCCGGCACGCTTGCGGTGAACGTGAGCGGCTGTCTCGTCATCGGGCTGTTGTTGACGCTGGCGGAGGAGCGCGACCTCCTGAGCCGGGAGGCGCGGCTTCTGCTGGTCACGGGATTCCTGGGCAGCTACACGACGTTCAGTTCCTTCGGCTGGGAGACCTTCGCCCTCCTCCGGGACAACGAGATCTTCCGGGCGTCCGGTAACGTAGTTCTCAGCATCGTCGGCGGGCTGCTGGCGGTGTGGCTGGGAAGCATGATTGCGAGGCTGGCGTGATGCCTGACGACATGAACCTGGACGGCGAAGGCCTGTTGCTCCGTGTATTCATCGGAGAGACGGACCACTGGGAAGGTAAGCCGCTCTACGAGGCGATCATGATGCTCGCGAAGGAGCGAGGGCTGGCGGGCTGCACGGTTGTGCGGGGGCTGGCCGGCTTTGGGGCGGCGTCGCGAATTCACACTTCGAAGATCGAGCGGCTCTCGATGGACCAGCCGATCGTGGTCGAGATCGTCGACCGGCCGGAGAAGCTGCGGGCCTTCCTTCCCGAAATCGAGGCAATGGTGGAAGATGGACTCGCCACCGTTGAGCCGATCGAGGTGCATTTCTACCGCCACAAGCGCGGCTGATGCGCTGTCGGCGTGGGCGCTTTGGCTTTAAGAGGCCCGGCGCGTATTCTTCGTTGGTTACGTCCATTAAGGTTTGACTTCCATGGCCTACGAACTTGATGTGCTGTCCGAAACCACGGAACGCACCGATATCCCGAAATTTGGCAGCGGCGACACTGTTCGCGTCCACGCGAAGGTCGTCGAAGGCGACAAAGAACGCATCCAGGTCTTCGAAGGTGTCGTCATCCGGAAGCGGATGAAGGGCATCGTCTCGAACTTCACCGTTCGCAAGATCGCGAGCGGTATCGGTGTCGAGCGAACCTTCCCGATCAACAGCCCCCGCGTCGACAAGGTCGAAGTGGTGCGCTTCGGCAAGGTTCGACGGAAGAACCTGTACTACCTCCGCGGCCTGACCGGCAAAGCGGCGCGTATCAAAGAGAAGCGCCCGTAGGCTTCCGGCCCAATGCCCGCATGAAATTGAGGCCCGTCATTGACGGGCCTCTGGTTTTGTCTGTCGGGTGGGGCGAATCAGCGTTCGATTGAGGCGATGAACGGGTAGAGCCCCTGGCCGCCGTCAACCGTTTCGACGGTGGCATTCGGCAGGGCCGACTGCACCGCCGCGATGACCGTCTGGGCCATCGACGCATCGATGCCAGCGCCCGTGTAGAGCGTGATGAGGCAGTCATCCGCGGCGTTTGCACTCGTGAGGCCTGCGAGGAGCACCGGGATGGGGCCCGAGTCGCTGGCGACGAGGCGGCCGTCGACGAGCGCAATGGTCTCTCCCGCCTTGACCGCGATTCCTTCCGCCGTGCGGTCGACGGCCGCGATCGTCACTTCAACGGTCGTGACCGCGGAGCGAGCGGCATCCAGCCCTGGAAGCGCGTCAGCCGCGACGGTACCGGGGAGATAGGCCATCGCGACGGCGATACCCTCCGGGAGCGACTTCGTTTCGACGACGTGGAGATTGCCGCGGGCGAGCGAGGTGGCCTGGCGCGCGGCCATGATGACATCGCGGTGGTTTGGGAGAACGATGACGTCGGAGAGGTGGAGGGCATCCGCCTGGTGAGCGATGTCGCCAGCCGATGGCTTGTCGGTGTCACCGAGCTGCATGACGTGGGCGCCGAGTCCCTGGAAGATCGCCGTGAACCCGGATCCCCGGGTTAGCGCCAGCAGGCCTACCTCGGTAGTGCCACCCGTCCGGGCCAGCCAGCGGACGTTCTGGGCTGTCATGTCTTCGACCTTGCGGCTGACGATCGTGCCGAGGGTGGCGGCGGCCTTCAGGAGCGGTTCGGGGTTCGCGGTGTGGATGTGGACGTGCCATGCCGACTCGTCGCCGACGACGACGAGCGAGGTGTTGCCGTCGCTGAGGGCCACGGCACGGACGTCCCTCTCGGAGATCGGGTGGCCAGCCGCCTCAACGAGGAACTCCGTGCAGAAACCGAAGCTATCGTGGTCGGCGTTCATCCCGGCGGGGCGGGAGGGCAACATATGCACGGCGGGGGTCGTCCCGGTAATCGCGGCGAGGAGGCCACGGAGGATGACGCAGACGCCTTCTCCCCCCGCGTC
>DATCGT010000009.1:0-2285 GCA_036508775.1 Tepidiformaceae bacterium
GAGTTCACCCAGTAGGCGTCGTAGGTCTGCACGGTCGTCCAGCTTTCCACGTAGGCCGGGACGCTGCGGAGGAAGCGGAGATAGGCGCCCGGGCCAGTCAGTCCCGCGGCGGTGGCGTTCCAGTTGAGCACCGCGCTCCAATTCGGCGGGAGGTAGGTGAGCGCCTGCGGGATGGATCCCGGTCCGGCAAGATGAGGGACCTGGCTCCATCCGCCGCCGAGGGTCTGCGTCACGATTGGGCCGGGGGGTGGCGAAGCGCTGCTGATGTCCCAATTGGTGAAGCCGAGGCTGGCGTTCTGGCCGCCCCAGGTCGGGGTGGGGAAGGCGGGCTGACCGGCCACGGTCATCTGAACGGTCTTCCCTGGCGCGCCGCATCCCGGCTGCTCCGCGCCGCTGGCGATCCGGATCGTGTAGCTCGAAAGTCCCGCGGGGAGCGACGTGATGGCGGTGCCGCAGATATTCCCATCGATCGAGGCGGTGACGATCGTGCCGGCAGGCGTGTCCTTCCAGTCCTTGAGCGCGCTCCCGTTTACCGTCATCGGTATCCGGCTGACCGCGGCGCCGATGTTGATGATGCCCGCGCCGGCCCAGTTCGGCGGACCGGGTGGGGCAGGAGTGGCCGATGTTCTGGCGATCTGGATGTACTCGGACGCAGAGAGGCGCGGGTTCCGCGACATCATCAGGGCGAACATCCCCGAGACGAGTGGCGTGGCGAAGCTGGTGCCAGGGCCGGCGAGACCGTACGGATTCGCGAAGCCGATGTCCGTTCGAATCGGCCCGGCCAGGCTGTTGCCGGGCGCAGCGAAATCAATGGTCGGACCGTAGTTGGAATAGTTCGCCCAAACATCGCCGTTCAGGTTGTCGGCCGCCCCGACCGCGACGAGGTTCGAGTACTGCGTGTAAGCGGCCGGGTATCCCGGGGCAACCTGCGTGCTCCCCGGCGTGTGGTTCCCGGCCGCTGCCACGACGATGACCCCGGCGTCCTGCGCCGCCTGGAGGGCGTCGCGGAGAATGCTCGTATCGGCGGTCGTGTCGCCCGACTGGCTCGCGAGGCTGAGGCTAATCACGTTCGCGCCCATGCGTCGGGCATAGTCAATTCCCTGTGCCACGTTTGAGATGTCTCCGCCCGGCTCGCCGCCATGCGAAGGGAGGCCGCAGTCGAGCACCTTCACGGTCATGATGCGGACGTCCCAGGCGACGCCTGTGGTCCCGATTCCGTTGTCGCCTTCTGCTCCAAGGATCCCGGCAACAAGCGTGCCGTGGGAGTGGTTCACTGAGCCGGGCTTCCCGTGGTCATCGCGCACCGCGCCGGTTGGCGTCGACGTTGTGTAGCCGCAGGCGGTGCGCCGCTCCGGTGTCAGGTTGATGAAACGGCAGCCGTAGCGGTCGTTGATGCAGCCGTTGCCATCGTTGTCGATCCCATTGCTCAGCGCGTCGTTCGGGTTCTCCCAGAGCCGCCCGGACAGGTCGGGGTGGGTCAGGTCGGTCCCAGAGTCAAGCACGGCGACGATGATGGTGTGGCTGCCTGTCGTGAGGTCCCATGCCGCGGGCGCGCCGATGAGGTTCATGTAGGACGCCTGTGCCCCGGGGTAGTAAGGGTCGTCCGGCGTGGCGGCGGCGTAGACGGGCGCGTCGGGTTCGACGGAGACGACCCCCGGGGAATTCCGCAAAGCGGCGATGAAGTCCGCCTGGCTAATCCCGTCGGGCACCTGGAGGGTGCGGTAACCCTTCTCGGCAAGCGATGGCTGTCCACCTTCGGCCTGGAGCGCCTGGGCGGCCACGGTGGGCTCGTATTTCACGATGACCGAGCCGGTGCCTGTGCCGTCCGGCGGCCCGGCGGAGGCCGACAGAGGCGCGTTCGTCAGGAGTCCGAATGTGCAGACGAGGAGGAAGGCGATCCACCGCTTCGGCACGCATCCTCCTTCGGGCCCGCAGAGCCCTCCGCTCGCCAGAGCGATGATAGCGGCTCTCGCCTTCGAGAGGTGGGGGCCAGTCCTGGCTTCGGCTGCGGGCGGTTAGGAACGAAGGTCGGGAACAATCAGCCGCGACTAGCTGGTTGGCAGCTTGAAGTCGCCGCCAACCAGCACCTGGATATCGGGCCTGGAGTCCAGGCCAGGTGGCTGGACGACGACGTCCGAAGAAGGCAGTCCGAGCCACTTCGCGATGTCCTCGCCTGCGCTCCGCTGATCATTCGTGGAGACGACGATGGTCGTGGTTGCCTGCATAGGAAGGTTGGAGCCCACCTCAACCGTCGAGAAGCCCTTCGAGTACTTGAGGTAACGGCC
>DATCGT010000010.1:0-5528 GCA_036508775.1 Tepidiformaceae bacterium
GAAGCTGGCGACTGACCGGAGAGACCCAACCCTGGCGATCAGCTTCCACGAAGCGATCCTCAACCGCGATCCACTCGATGAGGAGGTGGTTCGCGAGGTCATGCGCTGCTACGCATCCATGGGCAACATCAACGCGGTGAAGCTGACGTACAAGCGACTCATAGCCTCGCTCCGGCGGGAACTACAAGATGACAAGGCTGTGCCAATGCGGGAGACAACGACGGTCTTCATGGAGCTGACGAAACAGGGAGCATTTGCTCGCTGATGACTTCGAGTCGGGCCCAAAAACGAGAGAGGCGCGCTGATCCTACGAGTCAGTTGCTCGCGGCAGGAGAGACCCGCGGTCCCGTCCTGTCTGCTGATGGCGAAGGCTCGACCACGCCCAATTGCCCGCTTCCGCAGGGCAAGATCGTCGCGGCAGTGCCGCCGATCCGGGGGCCCACAGGCCCGGTGCTGTAACTAATCACATCTGGATCAAAGTTCTGGGGCAGGTTAGGGCCATGATCCCCGAGGCTGCTGTTAGCGCGTGGAGTACTGGCACCCCCTGGCCAGCGCCGACATGACCAGCGTCAAAAACTTGTCTCCCCCGTTCGCTCGTTCCGGTGCGGAGCCGAGGTCGACGTGCTCGTTCACCAGCTCGCGCAACCCGAGATGCGCTGCCAGCGTCGCCGGCAGGAGCAGCCCGGCATGGGCCACCAGCCGCTCGTCGTCGAAGCTGGTTTTCAGGCGGTCGAGGCTGTGTGATGATTGCATCTATCAGGTGCTCCTCTGGCTGCGTCGATGGTTGTGTTACAAGCCCATCTTCTCAGTTCAGAAGAGCACCTGCTCTAGCGTTTAA
The DNA here is from genome assembly GCA_036508775.1 of Tepidiformaceae bacterium. Lineage (GTDB taxonomy): Bacteria > Chloroflexota > Dehalococcoidia > Tepidiformales > Tepidiformaceae > JBGPOS01. The sequence goes on from DATCGT010000010.1 coordinate 839, forward strand.
ACCGTTGATCCGGGCCTACCCATCGGTGGATCCGGGTTAAATATGACAGGCATCCTATGCCGGGACCCCGCGTGGCCCGGACAATCATGAAAGCAGGGCATCTCTTTGGCCGATTATCGGAAACCCATCCCCGAGCCCACGCCTGAAACGCAGGCGTTCTGGGACGGAACGAAAGCAGGCGAACTCCGCCTCCAGCGTTGCGACTCATGCTCGAACGTCTACTTCCCACCCCGCCCCTTCTGTCCCGAATGCGCATCGCGCAAGGTGAGCTGGTTCAAGGCCTCCGGCAAGGGCAAGCTCCACAGCTACGTCATCAACCATCGCCCCGCCTTTGGCTTCGAGCAGGACGCTCCCTATGCCATCGCCGTCATCATGACCGACGAGGGCGTCAAGATGCTGACGAACATGGTCGAGGTCGAGCAGACTCCGGAAGCGCTCATCCTGGACATGCCTGTCGAAGTCACGTTCGAGCAGATCACCGAGAAGATCGCGCTGCCGAAGTGGCGGCCGGCGAAGGGGGCGTAACGATGAAGCCGAAGTCTGTAGCTATTGTCGGCGCCGCCGAGACCACCCAGCTTGGGGTCATCCCCGACCTCTCCATCATCCAACTCCACGCCGATGCCGCCCTCAATGCCATGGCCGATTGCGGCATCGGGCCAAAGGACATCGACGGTGTCGCCACCGCGGGCGAGTCGCCAGTCGCGATTGCCCATTACCTGGGAATCAAGCCCACCTACGCCGATGGCACGTCCGTTGGCGGCTGCTCGTTCATGTTGCACGTGCGCCACGCCGCCGCGGCCATCAACGAAGGCCTTGCGAAGACCATCCTCATCACCCACGGCGAAAGCGGACGCTCCCGCGTCGGTGGCGGCGGACGATTTGGCGGCGGTGGTTCGTCGCTGTCCGGCCAGTTCGAATCCCCTTACGGCATGTCTGGCCCGCCCAGCACCTTCACCATCCCCGTCCTGCGCTACATGAAGGACTTCGGCCTGACCCACGAACAGCTGGCGATGGTCGCCGTCGTTCAGCGAGAGTGGGCCGGGATGAACCCGCGCGCTACCTTCCACGACCCGATCACGGTCGAGGACGTCCTGAACTCACGGATGATCGCTTATCCGTTCCACCTCCTCGAGTGCTGCCTCGTCACGGACGGTGGCGGCGCGCTGATCATGACCTCAGCCGACCGTGCCAAGGACTTCAAGACGAAGCCCGTCTACATCCTCGGCACGGGTGAGAGCGTCGAGACGCCGATGGTCAGCCAGATGTACGACTTCACGACCTCGATGGCATTCCGGATGTCCGGCAAGAAGGCCTTTGAAGAAGCCGGCATCACCCCCAAGGACGTCGACCACCTCATGTGCTACGACGCCTTTGCGCACCTGCCGATCTACATGCTTGAAGACCTCGGCTTCGTCGGGCGAGGCGAGGCTGCTGCCTTCATCGCCGCCGGCAACACCCGCCCCGGCGGGAAGCTGCCAATGAACACCAACGGCGGCGGCCTGAGCTACATGCACTCGGGCATGTACGGCATGTACGCCCTCCAGGAGAGCGTCCGTCAGCTCCGTGGCACTGCCCCGGCGCAGGTGCCGAACGCAAAGATCAGCGTGGCCAACGGCGTCGGCGGCATGTTCGCCGCCGGCGGCACGATCATCATGACCAACGAGGCCCCCTAGGCTTCGCTTCGACCAACCGGGGGCCGGACTCTGACCGGGTCCGGCCCCGGCTCGACACGATCGAGCGAGGAGACAAAGGATGACGCTCGTAATTGGTCTTACGGGGACGATCGCGGCGGGCAAATCGACCGTGGCAACAATCCTCGTCGAACGCGGCGCAACCCATTGTGACGCCGACAAGCTGGTGCACCGGCTCTACGACCCTGGCACCCCCGGTTTCGACCGCGTCGTCGAAGCGTTTGGGCGGGATGTCGTCGGCCCTGACGGTTATGTCGACCGCAAGATCCTGGGTGCCAAGGTCTTCGGGAAGCCCGAAGAGATGGGCAAACTGACGCGCGCGATGGGCTCGATCACCGATGCCATCCATGCAGAGATCGACAAGTGGCGTGCCAACCTCGGCGAGCACGACGTCGCGGTGATGGAAGCGGTCAACCTGATGGAGCCGGGCTACGCACGCTGGTGCGATCAGACCTGGGTGATCCGGGTCGATGATGAAGTCGCGCGACAGCGCATGATCAAGACCCGGGGCATGACGATCGAGGAAGCCAACCAGCGGCTCGCGAGCATGAAGCCCTTCGAAGAGCGCGAACCGGGCGTCGACTGGCACTACGCCAACAACGGCACCACGGCGGAACTCGATGCAGCGGTTGTAACTGAGCTTCAGCGCATCGTGGCGCTGCACAAGGCTGACTCGCTGCCAGCCTCGAAGTTCGGACTCTGGTGGGAAGACTTCATCGCGAAGAACCGCCCGATGGCTAGGGCCAGAGGCGAAGCGCCTGCTGGCGAGCAGCGCCCTCAGGGCGCGCAGGCTTAGGCTGCTTTTTCTTTGCTCCGGCGGTTCCCGTTCGTCCGAGCGGGAACCGCGAGAGTGCCCCCAGCGTCGCGAGGAGATGCTCCTGGTCGCCGGCCGCGAAGAACTTCTTGTCCACCACTTCGACGATCGCGATCGCCTGCTGCGCGAGTGCTGACCCCAGCGCCGTGACGTCGATCAGCCGCGCCCGCGAGTCCGTCGGATGTGGCTTTCGCTCGATCAGACCGCGCGCTTCAAGCGCCCGCAGGATCTGCGAGGTCATCATCGGATCGAGGCCCGTGTACTCGGCGAGCCTCCGCTGAACTGGCTTCTCGCCCCAGCCTTCATTCAACCACCACGCTGCCGAGAGCAGGACGAACTGCGCATGCGTCAGCTCGTAGGGCTGAAGCGCGTCGCCGACTTCGCGCTGCCATCGCAGTGTCGCCTGCCAGAGCAGGAAGCCGGGACTCTGGGCGGGCATCCACCCGTGGGACGTTGATGATCGCGCGCTCATAGGGACACATCCAGGAAGTCGAGTTTCCGAGACATCTAGCGAGAATAGCGCGGTATGCGCGCTGATGGTAGTGGCGCAGGTGATTGTGGCGCTGCCGAGTGATTGGTTGTTGGGACAACTCCGCGCGTTCGGCGGTCGTCAGTCCGTCGCGCTGCCCGTTGTCGATCTCTGCCTGGGCTACCCAGCGCCGAACCACTGTTTCGCTGATGCCGAGGTCGCGTGCCACCGCACCGATTGACCTGCCACCCGTCTGGCAGAGAGCGACCACCTCTGCCTTGTACTCGGCCGTGAATGCACGTCGCTGCCGGTGTGTCGGTTCCATCTGAACATCCTGGCTCGCTGCCCCCCTTCGCCATGTGACCGGCTTTCCCGGCCTCCGACTACTACGGGGGCTCCGCCACGATCCGTCGCCATCAGCGGACAACGCGCCTGCCCGCCGCCCAAAGGCGGAAAGGGCAGCAACGGATCGCTTCCCACGTTCACCCTGTGACCGGTCGACGGGTGAGGTGCCCAGCTATACTCCTGCAGCTTCGCCACGAGTACGCCGCAGACCTTCCTCGTGGCCTCCCCACCGACGTTGAAAAACCGGCTTCGGAGTCGCCCTCGCGAGCGTGCGCTGCTACCGGCCCATATCCACCAGATTTGAGCCGGTAGCAGGATTGAGGAGCTTCAGTCGCTGGTTCCTGTCGTACACCTTCCCTTCTCGCTTGCCGGACCCGGGCCGTCTGGCAGTGCCGACCCGTCCCGTCGTTGTCAGGGCTGCTCCTACCCTCCCGTGCGTCTCCACGGTCAGGCTGCCCTCAGCTTCACCGACCTGCTGCGACAAAGGCCAGTGCCAGAGCCTTTCATCTCTGCCCGGTCTCACGGCGCCTCGTGGCGCACTTCAACACCCCGCTAGCTTCAGAGTTCTGCAGCGGAGGCTACGGCAGACGATCAGTAGCCGCGCGTATTTTTGCGTGTTCCATAGAACATCCTCTCGGCATAACCTTTACTCACCATGCAGCTTGATGCCCCAGGATCGGCGAGACGGCGCGCCGCGGCGCGCCTCCAACTGCAGTCAAAGTTCCTGCTGCTGGCTATCCTCCCGGCGCTCATGTTCTTCGGCCACTGGCCGGAGATCACGATCCATGTCCCGGGATCCTCGCTCGACCTCACCGTTCCCTTCGCCAGTGAAGATGCGGCACACCAGCCTGCCGGCGCGGTCACGGGTCCAACCGCAGGTTCCAGCGGGGACGCACACGAACATGCGCAGCACTGTCACGCTGACGCCGCCTCATGCACGGACGCGCCCTTCACCGGCGCGAGCGCGTTCGGCCTTCTGAATGACACCCTGCTGCTTCTCGGTGCCGGCGCCCTCATGACGCTGGTGATCGCAAGCGCCTGGCGGCCCGGCCGTGAGGCGCAGATTGGCCCCGACCTCCGCCCCCCGCGTGCCCTCCTCCTCCCGGTCTGACCTTTCCCTCACACCCTGTGCGACGGCATCGCCTCCGGGGGTGGGTGGTGATGTGTCATATTCACCACCGCCCCGTGTCGGCGTACGCACCGAGGATTGATTATGTCCCTCAAGCGCGCATTCTTCGCATCACGATCCGGTCGGGTAGCACTCGTTCGCGGCGCCATCTTCGCCGTGATCGCGACCATTTCTCTCCAGGCGGCAGCCTGCGGCGGCAACGCAAGCGCCCCCGCGGCGACCGCGACACCCTTCTCCTGGGA
>DATCGT010000011.1:0-6347 GCA_036508775.1 Tepidiformaceae bacterium
GTGCGTGTGCGTAAGGAAGACCTTGAGTCCTACATCGAGCCAACGACTCCGTCAGCGAACCTCGTAGCCGGACGCCGAAAAGGTCGTCCCTTGAGCCATGACGACTCCATCTTCCAGTTGATCGGGATCGTGAACGACCCCGGGTCGGCCTGGGTGTCGGGGGACAAGTACCGGGCTCTCAGCGAGATGCACGAATCGAAGTGATGCCGCCGCGTGGACGGATCCCCTATGACCTCTTCGTCGACACCTCCGGGTTCTTCGCCGCCATCAACACAGCCGACACGAATCATGCTGAGGCACGGGCCGTCTTCACCCGCGCGGCTGCCGAGCATCTCCGGGTATTCACTACCAATTTCGTTGTCGCCGAGACCCATGCCCTTCTCCTCGTCCGCGAGGGCCGGCCTATCGCGCTCCAGTTCCTGCGCAACCTGGCAACCAGCAATGTCTCCCTCGTTCGCGTGACCGCCGCCGACGAGGCGGCTGCGGTCGCGATCATCGAACAGTACGACGACACAGGGTTCTCCTACACAGACGCTTCAAGCTTCGCGATCATGCGCCGCCTCGGAGTGGACGAGGCGCTGAGCCTTGAACGCCACTTCGCGCAGTTCGGCATCCGCCGGGCCCGCGGCTAGACCGGGCAGCGGGGCGAGGCTCGCCGTGGAGCATCACCCCGCTGCCCGGCCTGCTCACCACCGCGAACGGGACTACGCCCGGCATCGCGGTATTCCGGCTTCCGTTCGTCCCGGTCGCTGCGATGCGCGCGCTCCCTCGGTGCGGACGCCCTCGTAAGGCCGTTCCCCGAGGGGGAAGCGGTCCGACCCGGAGTCGGTAGCTAGCAGCGAAGACCCGAGCACAGGTAGGGAAGGTTCAGCGCGGGCATCTCGGCAGAAGCGAATGCCCGGGGAGAGCCCGCATTCGGTCATAGGCGGACATATTCACTCGGCAGTTAGCCCGGACGTTTTCTCTCGGCAGCGACATCACGACGGGGGGTTGGGCACAAGGAGTGCCCAACCCGGCTAGACTCCTCTCACCAATTCAACGGGGAGTCCTCCATGACCGTTGCCGTCACAGCCGAACCCGAAGCCGTCGGAGTCTCATCGAAGCATCTCGAATACCTCGATGCCCACGTTCAGCGTTACATCGACGACGGAAAGCTTCCCGGCGGACTGGTCCTCGTCGCCAGAAAGGGGGAGGTGATCCACCTCTCGGCACTGGGAATGGCCGACTGCGAACGCGGGGTACCGACGGCGACCGATACGATCTACCGCATCTATTCGATGTCGAAGCCACTCACTTCGATCGCGCTCATGCAGCTCTTCGAGCGCGGCCTCGTTCAGCTCGACGACCCCGTCCATCGCTACATCCCCGCCTGGAAGAACCTGCGGGTGCTCGTTTCCGGGGAACACCCTGACTTCGTTACTGAGCCGCTCGCGCGCCACATGACCGTTCGCGACCTGCTCTCACACCAGTCCGGGTTGTCCTACGGATTCCCAACGGGGATGCCGATTGACGAGGCCTACCGGAGGGCTGGCATCGGCGCCCGGGATACCACGCTCGCCGAGATGGCGGCAAAGCTGGCTGACCTGCCACTCGCCTTTCAGCCCGGTACCCGCTGGAACTACTCGTTTTCGACGGATATGTGCGGGCACCTCGTCGAACTCATTTCGGGACAACGGTTCGATGAGTATCTGGACGAGCACATCATCGGTCCCCTCGGCATGGTCGACACATCGTTCTCCGTCACTGCTGAGAAGGTGAGCCGGTTCGCCGCCTGCTACGGGCCGTCACGCACCCGTGGCATTCGCCTGGTCGACGACCCGACCACCAGTACGTACCTGCAGCACCCGGCCTTTCTTTCAGGAGGGGGCGGTCTTACCTCCACGGCGACGGACTACTGGCGCTTCACACAGGCATTGGCGAATGGTGGAGAGCTGGATGGGGTGCGCATCATCGGGCCGAAGACGCTCAAGCTCATGGCTTCCAATCACCTGGCGAACGGTGCAGACCTTGCCGCTTCCGCCCTCACGTCGCAGTGGACTGAGACGGGCTACGGCGGCACGGGCTTTGGCCTTGGCTTCTCCGTGACGCTCGACATCGCGCAGGCTCAGGTCTCGGGAACGCCGGGCGAGTTCGCCTGGGGCGGGGCAGCCAGCACCGCCTTCTGGGTCGACCAGGCAGAGGAGCTGGTCTTCGTGTTCATGACACAGCTCATGCCGTCGACGACCTACAACATCCGTCGCGAGTTCAGGGCGATCGTCTATGGCGCGCTCACGGCGCAGTCCTGACGGCCAGCCAGTCTGAGCGGGACCAACCTATCCCTAATGATGAGGAACACCTGATGGATCGACTCGAAGGCAAAGTCGCCGTGATCACCGGTGGAACGAGCGGCATTGGAGAAGCTACCGTTCGCCTCTTCATCGAAGAAGGCGCGGCCGTCGTCTTTTGCGGACGCGGGGCGGACGATGGCCAGCGGCTCGCCGATGAACTGGGTGAGCGAGCCCGGTTCATCCGTGCCGACGTAACGCGCGAGGCCGAGATCAAAAACACTATAGACCTCGCCGTGAGCGTCTTTGGCCGCCTCGATTGCCTCTTCAACAACGCCGGCGGTCCGACCCGGGGAACGCTGGAGGACGTGACGATCGATGACTTTCGCTACGCGATGGACCTGCTGCTGGGGAGCGTTATCTTCGGAATGAAATACGCTGCACCGGTGATGAAGGCCCAGTCATCCGGCCGGATCATCAACAACTCCAGCGTCGCGGCCCTTCGCGCCGATCTCGGCGGCTACCTCTACAGCGCCGCGAAGGCGGCGGTCACCCAGGTGACGCTCGTGGCGGGCATGGAGCTGGCGCAGTACGGGATCACGGTGAACTCGATCTCACCGGGTGGCATCGCGACTCCCATCTTCTATGGAGGTTCCGCCGCAGCGCGCACGCTCGATCCCGCGCACGAGCAGGGCAAGATGCGGAAGCTGACCTCGAACCTCGGCAACGCCACTCCGCTTCGCCGGGCTGGCCTGCCGAAGGACATCGCGAACGCCGCCCTGTTCCTGGCGAGTGATGAGGGCGCGTTCATCAACTGCCACGACCTTGTCGTTGACGCCGGGATGACGGCGGCGGTGCGGCCGAGTTACGGGTAACAGCGCGCCGGCAGGATGCCGTTCTGCGTCCACGCAGGCACCGCGCGTCCTTTTCACGGCGCTGCCCGGGACGTCCCTCCTATCGTCGAGCGCCCATGGTGCACGAACCGCGAGCGTGGTGACGCCCGTTGAGCCGGGGCTTGCTATATCCCATGCTGGGGAGCAATCGCGATGAAGCTCGAGACGAATCCCTTTGACCGAGGCTCCGGGGAGGCCGCCGACTACGACTCGTGGTACGACTCGCCGATCGGGCGCGGCGTGCTCGAATCCGAGCGGCGTTGCGTTGTCGACCTCCTGGCGGGTGCCCATCGCCCCTGGCTGGATCTCGGAACGGGGACCGGACGTTTCGGCGGCACACTCGGTGCGGACATCGGTCTCGATCCCGCGCTGAGCATGCTGGGCATAGCGTCCCGACGGATGCCGACGGTCGTGCGCGGGGTCGCAGGAGCACTCCCGGTCCGCGATTCAAGCCTCGGTGCGGTGCTGTCCGTGACGGTGTTCGAATTCCTCCCGGACCCATCCGAGGTGATGCGCGAGGTCGCACGGGTGTTGCGGCCGGGTGGACGGTTCGTACTCGGCTTCTTTCCGCGGACAAGTGCATGGGCCGTCGCCTATGAAGCGCTGGGCTCCGACCCGGGGTCCGTGTTCCACGGTGCGCGGTTCTATTCGGGCGACGACATCGCTGCCCTGGGGGCGGGCGCCGGCCTCCGTCCGATCGGGGCGCGGTCAACCCTGTTCGAGGCGCCGGGGGTCACACCCTCTGGCAAAGTCGTGGACGGCGCGCAGGGGTTGGCCGGCTTCGTCGCGATGTCCATGGCCAGGCCGAGCAGCGAGTGAGGAGATCAGTCACCACTCGCCGGGGCAGGGCGCCTGTTCCAAGGGCGACGGGTTGAAGGCTTTCCGCAACTTCAGCCGGCGGCGGGACTGGCCGGCACACCTGCCTTTGCGAGGTGGGACGCAAATAGCGCACCATCGAGTCGTGGGACCTCGAAGTCCTGTGATTATCCGCGTCGGCGTCGCCGTGCTGCTCGCGTGGTCGCTCGCGCTTGTCGGTTGCGGCGACGCAAAGCCCGGCCCGTCGCCTGCAAGCCCCTCAGCTACCGCGGTCGGGGCAGCGCCCGCACCGACTGCCGCGGCGACCGCTCCGTCGACGTTGGTGGCGGGAGTCCTCCCGGACGCCTCGGCGTCGCCAATCCCACTCCCAAACGTGGTGCAACTGAGCGCACCGTCGCGCGATGTCGTCTGGGTGCTGGTTGCCGGTCAGCGGTTGTTCAGCTCTGGTGACCGTGGCGCCACCTGGCTGGCGCGTGGACTGCCGCCCGCGGTGACGAACGCCGAGGTCTCGTTCATCGATGGGCAGGAGGGGTGGCTTTCCGGCGTCGGGTCACCTGCGACCCAGTGCCAGCAGCAGTCCTTCGTGCTCTGGCACACTACCGATTCAGGGATGACCTGGTCGACGTTGGAGGCGAACGGTATCTCGGCGGCGCGATGCAAGAGCAGCCTCGCCTTCGTCGACAAAGTGCGCGGGTTTGTCGTTGCCTCGGACCCTAACCACGCGCCGGTCGTCTATCGCACCGCTGATGGCGGCCGCACCTGGGCGCCGTCAACGCCCATTCCCGACCCCCCGGGATTTGCGACCCAGGCGGGCGGTCCCAGCCTGCAGGCCGGAGCCGTCCAGGCCTTCGGCTCGACGCTCTTGCTGCCGTTACGCGCCCCGGGCCAGGCACTCTACGTGACCAGGTCCACCGACGGAGGCGCGACCTGGGGCTTTGTTGCGGCTATACCAAAGGTCGATGGCGGGTTCGCGATGGTCAGCGCGGCGCGTTGGCTCCTGGTAGGTCCGGCAGCACAGTCACAGGAGACGGCGGACAGCGGCGCAAGCTGGCATCCGTTTACAACGGACTACACCCAGGCCTCGCCAGTCACACCTGTCGTCCTGTTCGGCGATCCGGATGTCGGATATGCCACGACTCGCGGCGCGATCCAGCGCACGACCGATGGCGGGGCTCACTGGACGAGAATCGTCACTCCCGGCACGGGATGAAGTGTCGGCAGGCAGGCAAGATCGACTGGAACTGATGCCGAAGGTTTCGCTCGATCTTGCTACTACGATGCTCTCGTCGACGTCCGGGGGGGACGGAGTGACGGACACTCATCGCGGCGGCTGCTACGCCTGGCTTCGGCGCACGGTTAGCCCCGGCGCGCTTCGCACAGCTGGCGGATCGCGATGTCGATATGGAACTCCCCAAAGCTCAGCACAAGAGGCAGGACCAATCGAGTCAGGTTGAACGTCACGATCGAGTTGCCGCGGCCAAGGATGACGATCGGTGGCGACATGTCCGTGGGAAAGCCCGTCTGCTCGAGCTTGATGCCTGCCTGGCCGGTGATCATGTTGGCGAGCTCAGCAATCGCACTCTGCCCCATCTCGTCGAGTTCAGAGAGCGGCTCACCGATCATTCTCGAAGCCAGTTCACGGGCGGTCACCATCGGCATTGCATACGTCACGATTCCAGCGATGCTGCCGGTGATCGCAACGAGCGCACTGACGTCGTTCGTTGTCTGCGGCGACCGCAAACGGAAGATGCGGCCTTTGGCGACCGTCTCCCCGCACGTCTGGAGGATGACGCGCGCAGCCGCCTCAATGAACGGGGCGACGAATTCGACCCGCGCTTCATCTTTTCCCGCTGCGATAGACTGTCCGGCTTCGGATAGCGTGACCTTCCCGTGCATCGGAAACCTCCCGTATGGCTCACCACGATGGACGGCAGATTGCGGCGGTCCAGCAGCGGTCTCGCCTCGAAATCAGGGGACCGCCTACCCCGGATACGGAACCTGGTCCTCGATGACATGAAAGCAGGGGTCGCAGTCCGGGCCGCCAGTGTTGGTACGGGCCTGACAGAGGCTGACGGTGACTGTCAGAGCGTGTCGTTCCTGAATCTGTTCGCAGACATAACCGTGACAGGTGCTGACAGCTGCTGACGACAAATGTCAGAGCGTTTTGTCGTCAGATTGTCGTCAAACGGTCGAGGGGCTCAGATGGCGAGGTCGAGCCTAGTCGAGGTCGGATAAACCCGCTACTTTACGTAACGAAGACGCCGTCCGGCGCGAGGCGTGGGTTGCGCCGCCTGGACACTCTCAGTGACGGCGCGATGTTTGAGCCCAGCGTTCCGACCGACACGATTCCGGGAGAGATGGTCAGGGCGTAACG
>DATCGT010000012.1:0-3676 GCA_036508775.1 Tepidiformaceae bacterium
AGCCCAAGCTCGCAGTTAGCCCGAGGCCCTCAGCCTCTATGCCCCAAGCCCCAGGCCCGCTGCTCGATCTGCGGTCTACCGCTCTTCCGCTGACTTCCACTTCGCGAACCGCTCAAGAGCGTCCACGCCGCCGAGAAGCGCGATAGGAGTTTCAATCGGGGTCGTGGGAGTATGGCGCGACGCTTCACGCCGCGCCACCAGCCCGCGTGCGGTCCAGGTGGGGTCTTTGTCGGTTTTGCGCCCGTCTGTCGCCCGTCGGCCAGCGTCGCGGGTCGTCCGGTCGGCCCCGCGACGGGTCGCCATCGCCTGGCGGAGGCTCGATTCCGGACGAGCGGGCACGCCGTGACCCCTGCGCGCTCCCCGACCATGGAGCGCTGAGCATAGGGGCGACGGTTTTGCCGGCACACCTCCCAGAGTGTATGTCCTTGGAACGATAAGTTTGCACTGGCCACCACCGAGCCCGCATTCATGCCTCGCCCTGAGCTCGTGACACCTGACGTCGTGGCGTTTGCGGAGCTGAGCGACGCGGAGTTCAAGGCACGATTCGGTGACACGCCACTGTCCCGCGCCAAGCGCGCAGGGCTTCGGCGCAACGCGGCCAGCGTGCTTCACAACGCGAACACTGCCGGCGATGAGCACTAGCATCTGCGCGCACCGCAGTCCGGCGGCGACCTTCAAGGAATGCGGTGCAGTAACGGTCGGCGAGACTTCATGCCGGTAGTTCATGCACGCTCATAGGCCCCGAATTCTCGCGGCGACCAACGCCCGCAAGCGCTCATCCAAGACGATAGACGGCAGACGCTCCTCCAGCACGGCGACGCGAACGAGCCCAGCGCGCTTCAGCGCGGCGCAGAACTCGAGATCCTTTGGCCGCCCGGCCACCGCCTTTGCGAGCCAGAGATCGTGCACTTCGAGACACCACGCGACGACGTTGGCGGTCGCCGGAGTCTGGAAGCGCACGAGTCGCTCACGCCACCCGCTCGGCAGCACCGCCGTCGACGACACCACCCCCTCGGCGTAGTAGCCGAAGGTCTCATGGAACATCGACGCCTCACCGATGGCGCCATCGATGAGATCCGCCATCCGGCCATCGACATCCTCGAGCGCGGCAATGTCTGCCTCCACGGATCGCGACGCCTCGTCCGGAAGGTCGCCCAGCACCGACGCATGCAGCGCCTGGCTGCCGATGACGAGCACTTCGTGGACGCCGAGAACGGCACCCGCCGCGCGGATCGTGTGCTCGAACTCGGCCCGCTTCATCTGCTCCGCGCCTCGTCCGCTGTGAAGTGCCGGTACACTTCCGCCCGCTCTTCCGGAGAAAGGACGCCGGCAAAGGGCGTGACGTGCCGCATCTCCCTCGACCACGGGTCAACGGCGGTCATGAGGTCCGCGAGCGCGGGGATGGGCCGCTCGAGCGCCACCCGCCATTCAGTCAACAGTTGCCGCGCACCGGCGTGACGCCGGCGCATGGTCGCCAGGTTTCGGCGCGCCACGGTGAGCACGGCTTCGGGTTCGGTCCGCAGCCGGTCGACAATCGCCGCATGGAGCGCGAGGGATCGTCGCTCCTCGCGCGTCATCTTCGGGAAGAACGCGACCGTTGCCTCGAGTCCCACCGCGTCCGCGATCCGCCGGATGGTGTCGAAGGTCGGACTCTTGCGGCCCGCCTCATAGGACGCGACGGTGGGTTGCGACGTTCCCCCGGCCCGGGCCAGTTCGACTTGGGTGGCCTGGGCGCGACGACGGAGGGTCCGGATGGGGTTCATCCGTGCAATATACCTGATTGGATATATTGCGCAACCACTGGAATCGCCGCCTCTCGCTCGTGGCGCTGGTCGTTCACCAGGTGCACCGCTGTCCCTTCACCCGGGTCGATAGTGCGCTCCACGCGGTAGCGGCCCACCGGTGCTTCCGCGAGCACCCCGCCTGCACTCGTCATGGGCGCAAGTATGTGGGCATTTCAGTTGGTCCGCGACCTACCGGTCGGCCCACTTGTATCTGGCGACTCCGTCTGGGTCGCTTCTGCCTGCCCCGGAAGCCCATCATGCCAGCTGTTCGCCTGCCGAAGGGTTCGTCTACCCGTTGAAAGAGGAATCTCGAAATGGTTTTGCCGGCACACCTCCCAGGAGGTCTGCCCGTATAACCGTAAGTTCTCCGCCGAAGCGTCGGAGGCCGCTTTTGCCCCCATGGAACGCTTGGCCACCCCCGACGCCCGCAAGCGCGGCCAGATGACCCACGGCGAGCGCGAGTCGGTCCGACCACCGCGCCAGCAGGGCCGAAAGCGCCCCTGCCCCGTAGCACGCGGCCATCAGATTCAGGCCCGTGTCGACCGCCACGTCGCCCCCCCCTTTGTGGTGGCCAGACCTCGGCACGGCCCGCCGTCACCGCGGCCGGCAGACATCGTCCGGCCGCGAAACGACCGCGCGCTCATCGTACACCCGGCGGCAGGGAGGAGCGCCAGCCCGCGGCGGCAATTCTCGAGATGCTACAGACTCCGCTGGATTGCGATGGCGGTTATCAATCGGAGGGCGCGGGCCCGAAAGGTGGGTTCCACGACTCGTCACATCCCCGGGGAGGACGCCGCGCCCGGAAGGCTGCGTTCCGCCTCGGAGAGCGTTTCGTAAATCGTAAGCGCATCGCGGGCATCGAGTAGCGCCTGCACGGCGCCGGGCCGCGCCAGCATGTGAGACAATTTGGTGAGCCACGGGAGATGAAGTTCGTTGTACTTGAGCCCGAGGACGAAGAACAAATGCGTGGGCCTGTTGTCCAACGCGTCGAAGTCCACGCCTTCGGGCGAGCGCCCTAACACCATGAACGGTCGAATGATCTTCTCCGGATTGCGGTTCAGCGTGTGCAGGAATGCCACGCCGTTGCCGGTAGCGCTCGGCATCACGTTCTCGCGCTCGATCAGCGCCCCGACAAACCAGGTCTTGTCTCGCACGAGCTCCAGCTGGTGAGCGTGCGTCGCGAGTTCCTCCACGACGGTCGTCTTCATGGCGGCGCCCAGAACCGGTATGATGTGCTCGGGGGCGAAGCAGCTCGCGAGATCGAGCAGCATTCGACGCGTCCTTGCTGGCGGGCGGGGCTCGACGTAGCGGCGGCTAATGCCAAGCATCTGATCATCGAGCCACGCATCGACCATCGCTTTTCGGAAACGCCACTGATTGCCCACCTTCATGGCAGGCAGCGGCCCTTCCCCGGCGAGCTTCAACACCGTGCGCTCGTTGAGGTTGAGATAGGTAGCCAGCTCCTTGACGGTCATCAGACGGTCAGCCATCGATTCCGGCATCCCCACTGCCTCCTTAAAGTGGCTCCCTTGACTTCTTGGGAAAGGTGAGGTAAGAATTACTTAGAATTACCTAGAATGATGTCAAACTGTATTAGATTACTCCATAGGCGCGTCGTTCGCAATCGCATCGCGCATCCCCCAACCCATACCGCGCCCAATAGCGCGTGGAGGTAGACCATGACAGGTCCCGGAAAGCCCTCGCAGCCCTCGCAGCCCCAGAAAGGGAGCCCGCCGCCCCCAAAGCCACCCCAGCAACAGCCTCCGCGGCCGGGTAGCCCGTTCCCGTCGGCCAATCCACCGACGAAGCCCGGCGGTTCGCCGCAGCCGGGCAGTCCGAAGCCGAAGTAAGCCGATGAGTCGTGCGAGGCCCGGACCGAAGTCCGGGCCTCA
>DATCGT010000013.1:0-4009 GCA_036508775.1 Tepidiformaceae bacterium
CGAGCCGGATCGCCCAGAATGTTGTCGTCGAGAAACAACGTCAGCGTCTTGTCAAAGCTGCGCAGCTCCGCCAGGACGTCCTCGGGGTCGCGATACCGGAATGAGCGGCCAAAATAGGATGTGACCGTACAGAACGGACAGGCATAAGGACAGCCGCGACTGGCCTGGAGCGTCTGGGTGGTGAGATAGCGCCGCCCGGCCAGGAAATCGCGGCGCGACCAAGGAATCACCAACCGATGGCCATCGGGAACCGAGCGATAGAGCGGTGCAAGCCGTCCCTCCTGCAGGTCGTTCAGAAGCTGCGCCCAGACCGGCTCAGCCTCGCCGACGACGACCGCATCGGCATGCTGAAGGGCCTCGTCGGGCAAGACCGTAGGGTGGATCCCCCCGAGCACGACGGGGACGCCGCGAGCCCGGAAGCGGTCGGCGATCTCATAGGCACGGATCGCCTGGTGGGTCATGGCGGTGATCCCCACGAGGTCGAAATCACCGTCGAAGGGAACATCCTCGTGGAGCTCATCGGCCAGCACGACCTCCCACTCGTCCGGCGTCACGGCAGCGACTTGTTTCAAGGAAAGGGGGGGGAGCTGGAAACGCCGCACCCACCCGAGCTCGTGGGTGGATGGATAGACAAGGAGCAGGCGAAGAAGGGCAGCCATCAGTCTTTCCGACGCTCCATCACGCGGTGAGATTACCTCAGGGATAGGATCCACGGTTCGCGGCCCTTGCAGGAGAAGGCGAGCAAACCCTCGGTGGCGCAGTCGGGACAGCGGCTGCGGGAGGTCCTCCCGCGGGACAACCAGGTCAAAGAGTCAACTGAACGGCAACGTACGTCTGAAACCGGTTCGGCCCCTGGATACCCCGTCCAGCGGACCAGAGGATGTGCTGGGTCTTGCTCAGATCAATGACGGCGCCCACGTTGAATCGAGTTTCGGGCACGTTATCGCCCGTGCTCGGTGTGGTATGAAAAGTCTCCACGCCCACGGCAAGCCCTTCACCGAGCTGTCGCTGAAGGAGCCAACCGAGATAGAGATAGTTTCGATTGCCGGAGCCAGGGTTAAGCCAATAACCCCCGCCGCCGTAGGTCGTCCATGCGCCAAAACTCTTCTGGACCCACAGGGGCAGGAAAACACGCGTATTGCCTTCGCCGAGGCCGCGGCTGCTGTTCCCGGTCGGAAGGTCAAGAATCACGAACGTCCCTACCTGTGGCCGACGCTCGGTTTCTTGCAGAAACCGGACCTTGGCGCCGACCTCCATATCGCCGAACCCATATTGAGAAACTCCTTGCCGTGGTGCCGCGTATGCAAGGGGCACTATCAGGTGAATCTGAACGTTCGGGAGAGCCCCGTAGTTCAACTCAAAGTGCGGCGCGGTGCCTGACCATCCGCCTATGCTGTTCTGAGATTGCGATGCAAGATAGATCTCCCAGTGACGAAACGGGACCGGCTCAGGGTCGTCGGTCGAAAACGGCGGCCCGGCGCGTGCGTGGCGTGAGGCGCCGAAGCCGAGAGTCGTGACGACGACAAGGGCGAGTGCATTCATGGTGCGGGAAGACATGTGTGCCTCTTCTTGCACTGCCGAGCGTTCGGTAGCGATCCTGCAGACAGGAGCATCAGACTCCAGTCTTTGAACCCCGGTCAATCGATTTCCGCTGGCGCTATCAACGCGAGTAAAGACCATGCGGAAGAGCGAAGCGGGAAGGTTTGGGGTTCTTCCCTCGACCCCCCGGATTCTCGCTATGATCGACGTGAGACACGGAAGCGAATCTCCGAGACAGCGAGGATTCCGATGAAAGAATCCATCTCGTTCCGGCTCAACGGCAAGCCCATCCATCTGGATGTCGATGGCGATCGAACGCTCCTGTGGGTGCTGCGCACCGACCTCGGCCTCACGGGAACGAAGTTCGGGTGCGGCGAGAGCCTCTGCGGAGCCTGCACCGTGGTCGTAGGCAAGGAGGGGGCGAGGTCGTGCCAGGTGCCGGTGAAAGCCGTACGCGGGAAGGACGTCACGACGATCGAGGGTCTGGAGCAGAACGGCAAGCTCCATCCCCTCCAGGAGGCGTTCGCCGATACCGGGGGGCTGCAGTGCGGCTTCTGCACGCCCGGAATGATCATGAATGCCTTCGCCCTCCTGCTGAAGACCCCGAAGCCCACCAGGAGCCAGATCCGCGCGGGAATGGAAGACAACCTGTGCCGCTGCGCCGCCCATCATCGAATCGTCCAGGCCATCGAACGGGTTTCCACCCTCGCGCGAGGCGTGTCATGACAGACGACCCCTCCACTTTCGCCGCACCGCCGCTCCTGTCCGCAGGACGTTCCCTCGACCGCCGGGACTTCATCAGGCTTCTCGGCGGGGGGATCATCGTCCTCTTCAACGCGGACCTGTCGGATCTCATGGGGCAGGAAGCCCGCGCGAGGGGCTACCCCACCGACTTCAACGCCTATCTGAGGATCGCCGGCGACGGCCGGGTCACGATCTACTCCGGGAAGATCGAGATGGGGCAGGGCGTCGTCACCTCTCTCGCGCAGATGGCGGCCGACGAGCTCTCCGTGTCCCTGGATTCCATCGACATGGTCATGGGAGACACGGCTCTGTGTCCGTTCGACATGGGAACGTACGGTTCGATGTCGACCCGGTTCTTCGGTCCGGCCCTGAGGGCGGCAGCGGCGGAAGCGAAGGCCGTTCTGCTCACGCTTGCCTCGGAGCACCTCAAGACGCCGCCGGATGCGCTTCGCGTCCAGGATGGAGTGGTCTTCCTCGCCTCCGATCGAACGATCCGGGTCGCGTTCGGTCAGCTCGCCAAGGGGCAGAAGATCGTCCGCAAGCTGGATGGGAAGGCGGTGACGAAATCCGTCTCCGAGTTCCGCGTGATGGGGAGACCGGAGAAACGCCGTGACGCGCGCGTGAAGGTGACGGGCAAGGCCCAGTACGCCGGAGACATCCGTCTGCCGGGAATGCTCTACGCGAAGATCCTCCGCCCGCCGGCGCACGGCGCCGCGCTGAAGAGCGTCGACACGTCGGCCGCAGCCCGGCTGCCGGGGGTCGTCGTCGTCAATGAGGGCGGCATCGTCGCCGCGCTTCATCCGGATCCCGAAGCGGCGGAAAAGGCGCTGGCCCTCATCAAGGCCGATTTCGACGCGCCCAAGCCGGCGTTCGACGACAAGACCGTCTTCGCCCATCTCCTCTCGGTCGCGGGCGAGGGCGAGGAGAGGGAGAAGAAGGGGGATCTCGCCGAAGGAGAGAAGAGGTCCGTCTCCCTTTTCGAAGGAAAGTATGTGAACGGGTATGGCGCGCACGCGCCGATCGAGACCCACACCGCCCTGGCGCGGCTCGAAGGCGGGACGATGACGGTCTGGTCGTCCACGCAGACCCCGTTTCCGAACCAGCAGGCGATCGCGCAGGCCATCGGCTTCGCGAAGGAGAACGTCCGCGTCATCACCCCCTTCGTGGGCGGTGGCTTCGGCGGCAAGAGCGCCGGCCTCCAGGCGATCGAGGCGGCGAAGCTCGCGAAGCTGACCGGGAAGCCGGTCCAGGTGTGCTGGAGCCGCGCCGAGGAGTTCTTCCTCGACTCGTTCCGGCCAGCGGCGGTCGTCAGTATCCGGTCTGGAATCGACGGCGCGGGCAGGATCTGCCTGTGGGACTACCAGGTTTACGCGGCCGGATCGCGAAGCGCCGAGCAGTTCTACGACGTCCCGAACAACCTGATCCGGACGTACGGGCGGTGGGGAAGCGACACCCCGAAGATGCACCTGTTCGCCACCGGTCCGTGGCGCGCGCCGGGCGCCAACATCAACGTCTTCGCGCGGGAATCGCAGATCGACACGATGGCGGCGAAGGCCAAGGTCGATCCGCTCGAGTTCCGCCTGAACAACACCTCCGACAAGAGAATGCGAAGCGTGCTCGAAGCCGCTGCCGGGCGATTTGGCTGGAAGAAGGCCATGGCGCCCAGCGGTCGCGGCGTCGGGGTGGCCTGCGGGATCGACGCGGGGACCTACGTCGCCTTGATGGC
>DATCGT010000014.1:0-6538 GCA_036508775.1 Tepidiformaceae bacterium
AAAGTCGACTTTGAAATAGCGCCTCGCAGAGCGACATCACAGGATGCTCGTAGCGCCCCGAAACGACGCCCGGGATACATCTGAGACCCCCCTCTCGGAGCTCCATTCAGTTCCGAATCGACTTTTTGGCCGCACCTCTAGGGCCGAGAAAATGCCCAGAATGCCGTCGTGACTACTGATTCTCATCAACGAATTCCGCGCCGCCAGTCGCTCACGCCCCGACAGGAAGAGGTCCTCTTCTCGCGAGGAAGCCGTCGAGGCATGGCGGCTGAACAGTCCCTGGGGCGGCGCTTTGCACGCGCTGCGCGTGCGCTCCTCGCGCCGATTCTCGTCCACAAGGTTGTTGTCGCCGGTGTCGCGGGCTCACTCGTCCTGGTTGCGGGCGGAGCGATCGTGATGACCCACCGTTCCGGCGGCAACTCGGCAGGCGACGTCAACTCGGTACGCGACGCGAACCCGCTGCGCGACCTCCCGAGGTCTCCGATGTACGGTCAGGTCGTCGACCACCCGGCCTTCGCCGGGTACCAGATGTTTGACTCGAAAGTCGGCTGGGCCCAGGCCAACGACGGCAACAGAATCATTCTCACTGAGGATGGGGGGCGGACCTGGACGGACGTTTCACCCGATCTTGCAGGCGGCGCTACCCCCATCCCGCACAACATGGCCTTCCTCGATGACAGCCACGCCTGGGTCCTCGTCGCCCCTCAACGCGTCGTGCCAAACGCCGCCCTTCAGGCGCGCGTCGACTGGACGACGGATCGGGGCAAGACATGGCACGAGAGCGATTCGCTGGTCACGCTGCCGGATATCCACTACTCGATCATCACGTTCCTCGACCCGGACCATGGCTGGATCCTGTCGTACCAAACGCTGTACCGGACTACCGATGGTGGTCGCACCTGGCAAACGGTTCCCGCGAAATTCGGGACGAACGACGGTGACCCGCCCGGCTCGTTGCCAAAGACATGTTTCTCAAATCACTTCCAATTCGTCAGCGCCTCACGTGGCTTTATTTGTAGCGGGGCTACGGTTACGACCCTCGCGGCCCTCCCCTGCTTCTTCCGGTCCGACGATGGCGGGGCCACGTGGCAGAGAGTGGTCCTTCCCAATGCCGTGGTCGGCCAATACACGGGCGCCACCCTCAGCTTCCCAACGCCGAGTGACGGATTCGTTTTATTCGGACCCGCCGGCAACGGGGCACTCTACGCCACCCATGACGGCGGACTGACGTGGGTGCTGGCAGGACGGATTCCGGGGACGAGCCCAGGCGGTACCTACAACGCTCTCCTATTTGTCGATCCGCTCCATGGCTGGGTTATAGGCCAGCCCAAGTCGCAAAGATCTGTCGACGGCGGCCAAACATGGGAGATGCTTACCCCCGATCCACCGATGCCACAAGCCGAATTCGTCTCGCCCGATGAAGGATTCGGCTGGCCAGACTTCGGGCAGACCCTCCCCTCAGATGCGACGACACCAGGGCTGTATCACACCCTTGATGGCGGCAAGACGTGGCAGCCGGTCCAGCCCTGAGGCCGGAGAGGGATGGCGAACTCCTGTTTGCCATCCCTCTCCGGCCTCCCTACGATCCGCACCATCGCGAACAGGAGTAGAGCAGATGATGAACTACGACCCGCAGGGTCGCATCTTGGCCGCACGAGCGGCCGCTCATGATGCGGCCCTCCAGGAGTCCGCGAAGGAGCTGGCGCAGGAGCGGGCGGCCGCACATCCACCATTCGACGACGAGGAGAGCAGGTTGCTTGCCGAAGAAGCCGACCTGCTGTTGAACGAGGACCGCCGCCTCGAAATGATCAGAAAGCTCAAGGAAGAGAAAGAGGAATCCGAGCGCAGACAACGGAGGCCCCATTCGGATTGAGGGGCGCTCACCCCTACTTTGCGTCCATCTCCAGCGCCTGCGCGATGTAGAACCGCAGCGCCTCCCGGTTCGCCGTCTGCACGTCCCGGATCTTCACGTGCTTCGAGGACTTCCCCACACCCCGCAGCAGCCCGTAGCGGTCTTCGAACTGCGAGCCGCGCGAGAACGAGAAGGTGATGTCATTCTTCGTCGGATTGACGACCGCGAGGATCTTCCTGCCCCTCCAGGCAGGGATCCCGTAACTGATCAACTCCTGTGTCTCCGGGGCGCACTCGCGCATCAGCTGGCGCACCATCTCCACCACGTCCCGGAACTGTGGCAGCACCTTCGTCGCCACGAACTCATCCACAGTCATGGGCGTTCCCGCTTCTGCCACGTCCGCACCCCTCAGCGAATATGCCTCAGCTCAGCCTGACCACCGTTCGGCCGCGCATCGCCCCACGCAGGATCTGTTCGAGCGCCGCCGGCACGCCATCCAGGTCGGTCTCGACCGCGATCGAGTCGATCAGCCCGTGCGGCTTCAGGTCGTTCGCCATCCGCTGCCAGATCCGCAGGTTCGTCGCCCGCCCCGCGTGGACCGCCTCGATCCCCAGCAGGTTCACGCTCCGCAGGATGAATGGGAAGACGGTCGTCGCCAGCGCCACCCCACCCGTGTTCCCGGATAGCGCAATCGACGCCCCGTACTTCATCGTCCGGACGAGATAGGCGGTCGTCGCGCCACCCACGGGGTCCACCGCCCCGGCCCAGCGTTCGCGGTCCAGCGACTTCTCACTCGCCGCGCTCACTTCCTCCCGCGAGAGGATCTCGCTCGCGCCCAGTTCGCGCAGGTAGTCGCCCTCCGACGCTTTGCCAGTGCTCGCCGCCACCGTGTACCCGCGCCCCGCGAGCATGCTCACAGCCGTGCTGCCGACGCCGCCCGTCGCCCCGGTCACGATGACTGGCCCCTGCTCGGGCCGCAGCCCGAACTGCTCGAGCCGTTCGATCGAGAGCGCCGCGGTGAACCCCGCCGTTCCGAGCGCCATCGCCTCTCTGGCCGTCAGCCCCTGCGGCAGCGGGATCACCCAGTCGCCGGGCACCCGCGCCAGCTCCGCGAATCCTCCCGGGTGGGCCGTGCCGATGTCGTTGCCCATCACCACGACCGCCATCCCCGGCTCGTAGCGGGCGTCGGTCGAACGCTCTACCGTCCCCGCGAGGTCGATCCCCGGCACCATCGGGTACGAGCGCACCACTTTCCCGTCGGGTGTCGAGGCCAGCCCGTCCTTGTAGTTCACGCTCGACCACTCGACGCGAATCGTCACGTCCCCGAGCGGCAACGCCGACTCATCCAGCACGGTCAGACCCGCGCTGAAGCCCTTGTCCGTCCTGTCGACCACGTAAGCGCGGTAGCTCATTCGCTCAACCCGCCCCATTTCTGCTTCTTCGAAACTCCGGCCGCCGGGCCTCGCGGGGCCGTACCTGTCGCGGCTGCCGGGAGCGCCCTACGATACCAGAGCCCCCGCACATCGTGGCGCAAATCTGCTGGCCCGGAGCAGTCCATGCCTATCTACGCAATCGGCGACAAGGTCCCTTCCATCCACCCGACCGCGTTCATCGCCCCAACCGCCACGATCGTCGGCGATGTCACGATCCACGAGAACGCTTCCGTCTGGTACAACGCGACCGTACGTGGTGACACCTCGTACGTGGTGATCGGCCCCGGCGCGAACGTCCAGGACGGCGCCGTCGTCCATGGCCGCGCGGACCAGCCGTCGCTCATCGGGGCCGAGGTTTCCATCGCTCACAACGCCATCATCCACGGCGCGACCATCGGCGACCGGGCCCTCATCGGCAACGGCGCCCAGGTCCTCGAAGGAGCGATCGTCGAATCCGAAGCGCTCATCGCGGCCGGCTCCGTCGTCCTCGCTGGCATGGTCGTCCCGGCCGGCATGCTCGCGGCGGGCACCCCGGCCACGGTGAAACGCTCAATCAAGGGCACGCCTTCCGAGGAGTGGGTCACCGGCAATCCCGGCCGCTACGCCCGCCTTGCCCGCGAACACGCGGAAACCCTACGAGAAATAGACCGCAGCGTTACCGATATGCGTTAACCTGCACATTGGGGTACGCGTTTCACGCAGTAGACGCCCCTCGATACGTAGGTAATTTGAACTTCAAGATTCTCGCCAGCGGCATCCCAATCGCGGTCTTCTTCGGCCTGAGCCAGGTCGCCTCACCGTGGATCGCGATTGTTGGCGGGTTCTCCGCGTCCTCGCTCGTCTACTACGCCACCCGCCGCGACCGACTGGTCGGCGAGATCGCGGCGTTCGCGTTCGCCTGCGTCGCAGTCACCGCGCTGGTCGGTATCGTCGCAAACAGCGAGAAAGCCTACCTGGCCTCGGGCCCAGTCTCCGATTTCCTGTTCGTGCCGTGGTACCTGGGCAGCGTCCTCCTCGGACGACCCCTCGTCGGCGGCATCGCCCGGGAACTGGCGCCCGCGCTCGCCATGAAGGTCCCCCTACAGGCCCCGGTCTTCGCCTGGCTCTCGGTCGCATGGGCCGGGTTCGACACCATCCATGGAACGATGCGGGTCTACCTGCTCACCCATCTCTCGGTCGGCGAATACATCGTCTGGAGCCGCCTCATCGGCTGGCCGATCACCGGGGCGCTCCTCGCCACGAGCGCCTTCTTCATCTGGCGCGCCGCCCGTTCGCTGAACCGCGGGCAGGCCACGCAGCAACGGCCCGTCTCCGACGCCCTCCCCGAATACGCGGCGTAGCAAAGCTCGATCGGGTCAGTCCCAGCGGTCCGGCGGGGGCTTCATGGCTTTGCGTTCGGCCTGCGCCTTCTCGTCCTGCAGTCGCCTCAGCGTCTGGCTTCGGACGCCCTCGTCGGCCAGCAGCTCGGCCTCCTCGTCCCTCTCCCGCTTCATCTCCTCATCGGACGGCAGTTCCTTCAAGGCACGCCTGATCGCCTCATCCCGCCGAAGTCGCCCGTCGATTGCCGAGTAGAACAGTGTGGTCAGGCCAATCACGGCCCCGAAGATCCCGAACACCGCGATTCCGGCTGATGGCAGCGCCCCGGCCGCCCGCATTGCGAACACGAACGATCCGATGGACATGCCGCCCATCCCCCGCTCGGATGGGGAACTATACGCTCAGAGGCGCCCCGGATTGGTATCGGCAGATAGAGTCCGCCTGGGCCCTACTCGACGAAGATATCGACCGAAGGCCGCAGCTTCGCGCACTCCGCCAGGGCATCGTGGATCTCGTGCTCCTTGAAGCTGGCGACGAGGCCCGCGGTCGCCGGGGCCTTCTCATCGATGGCAACGTACGCCTGCTGGGTGAGGATGTAGTCGAACCGCGGCGCCCACTTTCGCGAGCCAAGCCGCGCCGTCGTCGAGCAGTTGTCCACCATGTAGGCCACGCCCCGCGCATGCATGTACGGGTTGAGCGAATCGACCGCCTCGATTACGGACTCGTTCGCGACCTCGGAATACGGGTGCCCGTGCTCAATGAGGACGTCGATCTGCGCCATCATCGTCGCGATGTAGACCCCGGCCGTGAACGGGTTCAGCGGGATCGCATCCTCTTTTCGCGAGGCACGCACCTTCGCGCCGACCTTCCACGTCTCCGTCCCGTCGATCTTGCCCATGGGGTGCGCCTTGAGACGCTCGCCCGCCAGGACGACGCTGCGGATTTCGTTTCCAGAGGACACTTCGTCGTAGATCTCGGCGAGGATCTCCTTCGCCGCCGGGTACGAGGCCGCGTAGGCAGCCTCGAACTGGCCGCGACCATCCGCCCCGACCGCCTCGTAGACGCCGAGCATCCCCTGCTTCGAGATGATGTGCGAAATCGGCCCGGTGATCGCTTCCGCAGAGTTGAGGAAGGCATCTTCGCGGCTCATCCCCTGGGCCGTGAACCGGTCGTAGAGACTTTCGATGATGCCGTGCACCGCGCCGAGCAGGATCCCCCGCTCGCCGTAGATGTCCGACTTGAACTCCGACTCCAGCGTCGTCTTGAAAGTGAACGGCGAACCGATCGCCACCGACCAGCCCAGCGCGAGATCGGTCGCACGACCGTCGATGTCCTGCTCGACCGCGAAGCTGCTGTTGATGCCCGCGCCGTTGACGGTCTTCCCCTGGACGTAGAGGCGCCGAACGGACGGCCCCATGCCCTTCGGGCAGACGCCGATGACGTTCACGTTCGCCGGGAACTTCGCACCCTCGTTCTTCAGGTGCCCGAGCAGGAAACCGTGCGAAAGGCCGAGCGTGGCGCCCGGGCGCAGGTTCTTGAACACCTCGGGGTAGAGTTCAGCCTGCGCCGAGTCCGAGATGAGGAGGATGACCAGGTCCGACTCCGCCACCACGGCGAACATCTCGCCGAGGGTGCCGTTCTCTTCGCGGAAGCCTGCCTGACGGGCCGACTCCATCGAACTCGACCCCGGGCGAAGCCCGACCTTCACCTTGATCCCGGTCCCTTCGAGCGAATCGGCCAGGTTCTGCGCCTGGGCCGGGCCCTGTGAGCCCCAGCCGATGACGCCGATCTGCTTCACCCCGGCAAACGCCTTCGGCAGGAGCGGAAACAGGTGCCGTCCGCCCCGTACAACCTGTTCGCTGTGGCCCCTGAAGGAGATGGTCTCGATGTCGAAGACCTTCGACGTGAAGTTCAGTTGAAGCGCCATTGCCTGTCC
>DATCGT010000015.1:0-7049 GCA_036508775.1 Tepidiformaceae bacterium
AAGGAATCCTCGGCCTCCACCCAATGTACTTTGAACTTCTCGCGATAGGTCAGATCGTGGGGCGCAGTCCAGGTGCCATCGAGATGCTAAAGCTCTTGGGCAGCGAGGTCGTCCCGGAATCGCTCGACGACATCTCCTTCCCTGCGTGAGCTGCTTGTGGGCGAGAGGGGGTGAAGTTTCAGAGGGCCTTATCTCCTAACCCTCCCTTCTTTTGCGGGGCCCCGTGGAACCCCGTAGTATCGGGGCCACTCGCCCGGGCCTCCCGGGCTGCCGCCAAACCCGGTTCCGGGACGGCGAGCACGATTCGAAGGTAACCGCCTGTGAAGGTCATCGAGGGCATCTACCAGCTCCTCACGCCGTTCCCCGAGTTCACGACTGAGGATGCCCGCATGCTCCGCCACGAGCTGGAGGAGCACCCCCGGGTGATGAAGGGCCTCCCTTATGTCATGCCCTACCTGCTGAAGAGCGGCGGGGATGTCGTCCTGCTCGACTGTGGCTGGAACACCGACAGTGCCTACGCGGCCCTCGAAGAGGGGATGAAGGAGCACGGCTCCCACCCCACGGAAATCCAGCGGCTGGTCGTCACCCACATCCACCCGGATCACTACGGGATGGCAGGGCGCCTCAAGCAGCTTTCGAGCTGCGAAGTCCTGCTCCACGAGAAGGATGCTGAGCTAATCGGCCAGCGGTACTTCGCCCCCCAGGGCCTCGCCCACGACCAGGGACGATTCATGGAAACGCACGGCGTCCCCAAAATCGAGTCGCCGCAAATGGCCCGCGGCTCGATGAACATGCTGAACCGCGTCGCCGCCGTCCCGGCCGATACCCAGCTCAAGGGCGGCGAGGTGATCAAGGTCGGAGAGTTCGACTTTGAGGTCATCTGGACGCCGGGCCACTCGCCGGGGCACGTCTGCCTGTTCGAACGGAACATGAAGGTCCTGCTCACCGGCGACCACATTCTTCCCACGATCACACCGAACGTCTCCATCAACATGCAGACACACGGCAGCCCGCTCGGGGACTACATCCGCTCGCTCGACAAGCTCCGCGACCTCGACGTGAAGTACGCCCTCCCGGCGCATGAATTCGATGTGAAGGATCTGCAGAAGCGGATCATCGAGATCGAAGACCACCACAAGCATCGCCTCGATGAGATGGTGGCGTCGGTCGACCGCGGAGGATCGACGGCATGGGATGTGGCCGGCCGGGTCCAATGGGCAACCGGAATGTTGGCCGACTTCGAGCCTCACGTGCAGCGCTCGGCGGTCGGCGAAACCATCGCCCACCTGGAATACCTCTTCGAGGTAGGCCGGTTGTCGAAAGTGATGCGCGGGAGTCTGCTCTACTGGTTGCCGGTCTAGGAAGGGGCGCGGGAGCCTTCAAGCTCCCGCAACTTCCGGCGCATCTCGCGGTCCTGGGTCCACCGCTCCGTGATGTCCCGGGCAAAGGCAAGCGCCCCAGCAAACTCTCCGCCGGGTGACTTCACGATCGCGAAGCTGAGTTCGACGTAGATCGTCTCGCCGTCCGCACGCAGTGCCCGGGTGGGAAGCGCCTTGCCGGCGTACTTCGTTTCCCCCGCGCCAAGCGCACGGTAGAAGCCGTGCCAGTGAGCCTCCCTCTGCGCCTCCGGGATGATGAGGTCGAGCCTCTGGCCCAGGACGGCATCGGCCGCGTGGCCGAAGACGCGCTCGGCGGCGGCGTTCCAGTAGGTGATCAGCCCGCCCGGGTCCGCGAAGATCACCGCGTCCGGCGCCTGGTCCAGCAGTGCAATCAACAAACGATCGTCCATGTCGCGCCTCCCGAGGGTGCGCACCCAGCTTAGGCGGTGGACGCGTCGCCCAAGGAAAAGGCCCCGGATTGCTCCGGGGCCTTTTCCTGGTTTCGCAGTAGCGAACTAGGCGCGAGGCAGGCCGAGACCGCGGGTCGCGACGATGTTGCGCTGCACTTCGCTCGTGCCACCAGCGATGGTGCTGGAGACGGACGAAACGTAGCTCGCCGAGGCGCGGCCACCCATCGGAGCGGTCGAGCCGGTGAGCATGCCCTTCGTGCCGAGTGCCTTCATCGCCGAGCGCGCGATGCGCTGGGTGAGCTCGGTGTTGAAGAGCTTGGCGATCGAGGCTTCGTGGTTCGGAACCCGACCATGGGCCTGGATGGTGATGACGACGTAGCTGAGCATCTTGGCGGTTGAGGCCTCGATCCAGCGGTCGGCAAATTCGTTGCGAACGTTGTGGTTCGAAAGGCCAAGGTCCTTGACCTGCTTGAGGTAGAACTCGAGGGTCTGGCGCTGGCCAACGGCGTTACCGATCGAGCTGCGCTCGAAGTCGAGGGTCGTCGTGCCGATGTACCAGCCACGGTTGATTTCGCCAAGAACGTTCCTCGCCGGGACGCGGACGTCCTCGAAGAACACTTCGTTGAAAGCGTGGCCATTTGCCATGTTGATCAGGGGGCGAACAGAGACGCCCGGCTGATGCATGTCGAGGAGGAAGTAGGTGATGCCGCGATGCTTCGGGGCATCGGGGTCGGTGCGGGCCAGCATGAACATCATGTCGGCGGTGTGGGCACCGGTGGTCCAGATCTTCTGGCCGTTAATGACGAAGTCGTCGCCATCGCGCACGGCACGGGTCTGGAGGCTGGCGAGGTCGGAACCGGAGCCCGGCTCGCTATAGCCCTGGCACCACTGCACATCACCCTGGAGGATGCGGGAGAGGTGTTCCTTCTTCTGTTCGTCGTTGCCATGAATGATCAGCGTGGGGCCGATCATCGAGGTGCCCATGCCGCCGCCGCCCTGGGCGCGAGCTTCGGCGAATTCCTCATTCATGATGAACTGTTCCATCGTGCCGAGGCCGGCCCCGCCGTATTCCTTCGGCCAGGCCGGAGCGATCCAGCCCTTGGCTACCAGCTTCTGGCGCCATTCGCGGAACTGCTCACGGGCGCCACCGCGTCCGCCGCCCTCTGCTCCAGGGCCAGCTTCACCCATGCCCGAAGGCTTATTTGCTACGAGGAAGTCACGTACTTCATTGCGCCAGACCGCCTGGCTGGAATCGTCACGAAAATCCATATTTCTCTGTGCCTCACAAACGGCGAAAAGTCTTGCCGTGAGACACTAGCAGAATCCAACCCTCACGTAAACGGGAGGCAAAGGCCGATGGCAGGGGAAGGGGAGAAAGAGAGGCGCTGCCAAGCGGTGGAGCGGACACCCTCGACGAACGCCTCGCAATCGAGTTTATCAGTTCCGTCGCTGAAAACGCCCCTTAACGTGACGCGCCTCGGCGGTCACACGAAAGGTGCGGGGCCATGCGCCTGCGCGGGCGTCAAAAGGGAAACCTGCGTATCCTTACCCGAAACCGCCGCCCGGGGGAATACCCATGCGTATCTGCCGCAAAACCCTGATCCTGCCGCTGCTCGGCGCCCTTGCCGCCATCTGCATGGCCCTGCCCGCCGGCCTCGCTGCCGCAGACCAGTCGCCGGACACGCTCGTAACCGGGGTCATTAGCCCGCATGTGGCCGGCCAGACCGTCGGCGTGACGGTGGGCGGCGTTGCCTGTGCCAAGCCGGTGCTTCCAAGCGGCGCCCCAAACGGCGTAACGGACGCCAGCGGCGCGTACCAGATGCTGCTGCACAACTGCCAGCGGGGCACCGCGACCCTGACAGTGAACGGAAGCTCCACGAGCGCGATCTTCGAACTCTGGCCGGGCGTACCCTCGACGAACATCAACGCAACCGTCGGCGGCACCCACTGCCCCAGTTTCTGCGCCTACGTCCCGCAACTCGTCCGCGACAACCCTTAAATAGCACCGGCCTCGCGAAAGGCGGTCAGGTCGGCCGCCGAATAGCCGAGGGCCCCGTACACCTCGGCGTTGTGCTCGCCAAGGTGGGGAGCGCGGGTTAGCCGCCCCGGGTGCGCGGTGAAAGCGTAGGGCGGCCCCGGGTAATACACCGGTTCGGCGAGACCTTCGTGCTCGATTGGGTGGAAGAAGCCACGGGCGATCGCGTGCGGGTCATCGAGCCAGTCCTCCGGCTGCCGGACGGCGGCCCAGGTCATGCCGAGTTCCTGTCCGCGATGCCAGATCTCTTCCGAGTCCATCTCCGCGACGAGCGCTTCGTAGGCCCCAAGTACCTCTGAACCGCGGGCGAACCGGTCAGTGGCATCGCCGAACTGGTCGAAGAGTTCACCGAGTCCGGCTTCGTGCGCCCAGCGAACGATCTCCCGCCAGACCCTTTCATCGCGCGTCTGGCTCATGCTGGCGTAGTGCCCGTCGCGGGCGAGGAAGCTGCTCCGCGCGGTGATCTGCGGATAGGCGTGGCGCCCGGTCTGGCGCTCGACGAAACGCTGGGTGTAGAACCAGTGCGTTGCCGCGAACTCGACGCAGACGCTGGCACAATCGTGGACCGCGATGTCGACACGCTGCCCTTTCCCAAGTGCGTCGCGCGCGTACAAGGCGATCAACGTTCCGATGACCGCATGGTGACTGGCGATGTGATGCGAGTGGTTTGCCCCCGGGCGAACCGGGGGAATGTCGTGCTCGTCGTAGCCGCAGGAGTTGATGATTCCACTCATCGCCATCTGAATGAGGTCACCGGAGACGAAGCCGGCGTACGGTCCATCCGGGCCCCAGGGCGTCACTGACGTCATGACGAGGCCCGGATTCGTGAGTGCGAGCGCCTCGTAGCCGATACCGAGAGCGTCGAGCGCTCCTGGCACCGCCGTTTCAAGGACGACGTCCGCACGGGCGGCGAGTTCCAGCCAGAGCGCCCGCCCCTGGCGGGTCGCAAGGTCGAGCGTGACGGAACGCTTGCTCGTGTTGTAGTGCCAGAAATTGAGCGATCGCTCCGGGTCGGGGACGTCCCCCACGAATGGTCCAATCCGGCGGGTCGTTGCCCCCCCGGGCGACTCCACCTTGATGACATCTGCCCCCATGTCGGCGAGCAGCTTCCCTGCCCACTCCGCCTGCTCATCAGCAAGCTCCAGCACCCGGAGGCCATCAAGCGGGCGCTCACCACTCATCGAAGGGCTCCCGCGGCGGCAAGCGTCTCGATCGTGGCAGCGTCATACCCGAGCAGATCGCCGAGGATGCTCCCGGTGTGCTCGCCCCAGAGCGGGCCATGGCGCCGGATCCCGCCTGGCGTCTCTGAGAGATTGATCGGCTGCCCATCCATCGGGAACTCGCCGAGTTTGGGGTGCACGACGCGGGGGAACATTCGCCGGTGCGCGAGTTGCTCGTCACGCTCGGTCAGGTCTTTGTGATTCTGAACGACCCCGGCTGGGACGCCAGCCTTCTGCAGCAGCTGCATCACGTCATGGGCTAGCTGTGGAAGCGTCCACGCCTCGATGAGTGCATCGAGGTCGTCCTGGTTCTCCCGACGGGAGAGGATCGAATCGAAACGATCGTCTGAGGCCCACTCCGGGGATCCGCTCGCCGAGACGAACGCGTCCCACTGGTCCTCGGTGTAGCAGGCGATAGCGACCCAGCGGTCGCGACCGCCGTATTCATCGACGCAGCGGTAGACCCCGTGCGGCGCTGCCGCGGGATGATTCGATCGATTTCCCTGCGGTGCCGATGGCCGCCCGTTGACCTGGTAGTCGAGGATCGCGGTGCCGGTCTGGGTGATGCCGCCTTCGATCTGGGAGAGGTCGATGTACTCGCCATAGCCGCGCTGTTTGCGCTGATAGAGCGCCATCAGAACCGCGATGGCCGCATGGTATCCACCCGTGTGGTCCATGTAGGAGAAGCCCCAACCCGCCGGGCGTTCCCCGGGGAACCCCGAGAGGTACGTGAGCCCGGACAGCGCCTGGACCGTTGGCCCGAACGTCCGGTAGTCGCGGTACGGCCCGCTATGGCCGGGCCCGGCCATCGATACGTAGATGATGTCCGGCTTCACCGCCTTCATCGTCTCGTAGGTCCAGCCCCACTTCTCGAGGACCCCTGCCGAGTAGTTCTCGACGACGACATCGGACACGGCGAGGAGGTCACGGAACACCCCTGAAGCTTCGGGGCGCTGCATGTTCAGATTCAGGGACTTCTTGTTGCGATTGAAGTTGTTGAAATAGCCGCTCGAATCGAAACCGAAGGCGTCCTGCCCGAACGGGTGCGGACCGAAGCTCACCCTTCCGAGATCGGGGCGCTCCTCCGACTCAATCTTGATGACCTCAGCGCCGAAATCGGCGAGCAGGCGGGTACATTGCGGCCCGGCCATCGCCCAGCCGAAATCCAGGACTCGCACATCCTGCAGTGGCAGCATCACCGCACCCTTCCCCTGAGCCGGGAGTCTGGAAGGGTCAGCTCAAGATGTCAAACAAGATCAGGGGCGATACCGGCTGCGGCTTCCTCGACCGCGCGGAAGAGCGCGGTCTCAGGCTGCGGTGACGCGAAGTTGATGCCGCTTTCCGCCGGCCCCTCAATCAGCGCCTTCATATGCCGCGCGACCTTCCGGGTGACCCCGAGTTGCTGCTCGAGATCACTGACCGAGACCTCGCCGGAGCAGGCGACCAGATGCAACGCAAAGAACCATGTGCGGAGCGGCGTGCGCGTTCCGTGGAAGATGGTTCCCGAGGTGGGATGGATGTGAAGGCCGCAGCCCTGGCAGGTCCAGGACTGGCGCCTTTGCTTCGTCGGGTAGCGCCGGAAGCGGCGAATAATCCCGCACCCAGGGCAGAACGCATGGACCCCATCGGAGGAGCAGCGGTTGCGCCAGAGCCATTCCAGGCAAGCATCGTCATCCGGAAAGGCCTGTTCGACGGCGGCTAGCGAACGCGCGATGGCCCCGCGCAGACCGGACGCGCTCCCTCCACCAAACTCAGGAATCTGCTTTCGCATCACGCCCCCGCCACAGCCAGACGTGTGTTATTGCGTAGCTACATGCCGATTAGTAAAGCTTGTCGCCTGATTTCGCAAGTTCGGTCGCTGACACCACGGTGCACGAGTCCGCGAAACCGGGATGGTACACAGGGATCAACTGCGTCCAGCCTAATCCCTCGTGCGACAGGCGAGACCTGAGATCGATTCTTGGCGCTGCGGATCGCACTTCGGCACCTTTCACGGTCCGCATGG
>DATCGT010000016.1:0-8241 GCA_036508775.1 Tepidiformaceae bacterium
AAACCCTGACGACGCAATCGTCTGTTTCAAAGCACTGACGATCTTTGCTTTTTCAGCAGCGGTGAAGTCTTCCGAATAGACCTTCTCCCAACCAGCACCGTATCTATAGAACTTGGTTCCACATGTCGGAAGGAGCGACAGGCCCTTCAGGCCTTCATTATGAGGAAGGCTGGAGAGCAGTTGTGTCTCGAACTGCGGCCAGTCGCCACCGGAGATAACGGCCACCTTCGCAACACCGAGAAGGGTACTGATGAGCGTGGCCATTTCAGCGTCGAGAGGTGACTTGCTCTCGGCAAGCGTGCCATCCAGGTCGAAAATAATGAGCTTCTTCAAGATGCCAGCGCGCTCTCTCTCTCGCTAGATTCCGTCCCGGTCGGGATCGCGGAGGGCCGGTCGTGCAACGGTGACCTCGACGGGCATGCCGTACAGTAGCATCCCTTCGGCCGACACCACGCGCGCCCCGACCGCATCCAGAATCCTCGCCACGTACAAGGGACGGCAGTCCAGCAGGCTCGGCAGCCATCGATGGCCGAACTCATAGGCCCGGGTGAGCATGTTCGGTTTCTCCCGCGTCAGGCTGACGTTGACGAAACGCCCCTGCGGACGGAGGACGTGGAATATCTCGCTAAGGGTGGATGGCAGCTCGTGCGTCGGTAACGTTCGAGCACGAAGCTCATGAACACTACATCGAAGGTCTGGGGTCGGAAAGGGAGACGTAAGGCATCGGCCTGGACCAACCGCGTGGACCGTCGACCACCAGACTTGCGAGCGGCCGCTAGCATTCCGAGACTCAAGTCGAGACCCACTGCGGCACCGGCTTCTCCGGCAGCGAGCGCGAGGCGCTGCAACGCCCACCCCGGGCCACAACCGATATCGAGAACCCGCTCACCCGCAGTCACCTGCGCTCGATACAGACCACGACGGGTGGCCGGCCGCTCGAGGAGCCCTTCGGTGAGGCTATACCAGCGACTCAGCCGGTCGTAGGTTCGTCGGCTCTGCTGGCGGGTCGTCTGGACCGGCAAGACGTCCCAAGGATTGTGCGACCTGGCGTCTTTCGTCATGAGCGGAGCCTATCCTCTCATCCTTCCCGCGCGACTTCAGCCCCGGCAGGAGGTGCAGCGGGCCAGAGTACCCAATGCCGCCGTATATCCAGCGGGACAGTTTGGAGGTTGCGGGCTAGCTGTAGTTCCCATCGGTCTCGGTCCACCTGGTCAGCGAATGACCATTGGCAGCCAGATCGTTCGTGACAGCCATCTCCGGCGTGCGGCAGGGCGACTCTCCCTGACTGCCCGAAACTAGCAGACAGAGGCAGGTACCATCGAAGGTAGCTCAGGAGGCAGGAAGTGACCGGGGACGGGAACTTGCAGCAGGAGAATGCCATGCAGATCCAAGTCGAAACCGACCACAGCATCGAAGGGCGCGACGCGCTGGTCGCTCAGGTTAGGGGCATGCTGGAGAGTTCCCTGCGCCGAATCGGCGATCGCATCACACACGTAGCGGTCCACCTAACCGATCAGAACAGTGACAAAGAAGATGGCGATGACGACATGCGCTGCGCCATCGAGGCTCACCTCGAAGGACGCCAGCGGATCGCGGTCACCCACCAGGCAGCCACCGTGGAGCAAGCAGTCGATGGCGCGGCGGATAAGCTGGCGAGATTGATCGAAAGCACCCTGGGGCGAGCACGCCACCAAGAGGACCGCAGGTCTGACCCACCCCTGGCGGGACCGACAGGTACGGTGCAGTCATGAGCGAGACCGCTCCAGTTTGGGGGTCCCATCGCAAGGCGCCCATTCATATCTGCACCGGTGACCGCTCCGGGAAGCCAGGGTCGGTGGCGCAAGCCGGAGGATTCTCTTCACAGGGAGGAGTTACGTGGTAGAGATCCCGGATCGTGCCCACCTCGGCTTCCTGGTCGAACTCTCCCGGCCCGCCGGCCAAGACGACACCGACCTCTTCGATGGGCGGTACGTCGACCTGTACGATAAGCCTCTCGGCGATGTCATCCTCGAAGCGCGCAGGCCCGCTCGTCGTCTTCTTCTCGTCATTTCAGATGAGGTAGCTGCAGTGCATGTCGAGGCTGCGCTCGAAAACGACCACAGGGCCATGTCGAGAGCGCGGCGCGCCGTACTCCGTTACCCGGTTGGGACGGCCGGTGCCGGCCGGCGTCCTGAGAGACGGAGACGCGTGGGAATCCAGGGACTCAACCGCCTACGCGTTCGGTTCGGACGACGAGGCGAGGCTCGCCCAGCACGGGTCGTAACGGTCCTGCTTTGCGCTGCTCCAACGCATGGCGAGGGCCCCTGCCTCCGACCGACCGCAATTAGGCCCCACGTGAATCAGGAAGTCCACCACTGTCATGGTGGAACAAAGCGACCGTTTGCTTTGAGTACCGACTGCAGCCTGAAGGGCGTGGCCATTGTCGCTGATCGACTGCGATCCTGGGCAAGGACCAGAGGTCCCGATCGCCGGGCCCCCCGTGTCTGGCCGTCTCCGGGGCGATCCGCTGCCATGTCCATCTGCCAATCCCTCGGTGAGGTGACGCCGTATCCCTAA
Organism: Tepidiformaceae bacterium; assembly: GCA_036508775.1. GTDB lineage: Bacteria > Chloroflexota > Dehalococcoidia > Tepidiformales > Tepidiformaceae > JBGPOS01. The sequence goes on from DATCGT010000016.1 coordinate 2,557, forward strand.
ACGGGCATCGAGGTGGATTCGGCCCCGGGTGTGAGGAGTACGGTCGAGCGACCCCATCGCCTTGGATGTGCTGCATCAGGAGCGGGTCATCCTGCAGCTGGAGGAGGCGGCGCACGCCAACTCACGGTTCCGCGTCCTCGCTTTCGCCTGACCGCGGTCGTCGGGGGGCATCGTGTATCAGGCGGGACGGTTTGGAGGTTGCGGGCTAGCCTCGTGGACCGGCTTCCCATGCAGCCTGCGAAATGTCGCCGACATACTGCTTCGCGTTTTCACGGAACATCTGGGCCAGGTTGCGAGCCTGGAGATCATAGGCGTCACAGTCGGCCCAGGTCTGGCGTGCCGCGAGGAGCTCGGGCGGAACTCCTGGCACGGAGCGTGGGACGTCAATTCCGAAGATAGGGTCCGGGTCAAAGGTGACTGCATCCAAAGCTCCAGCCAGCGCGGCGTTCAACATTGCGCGGGTGTAGGGGATCTTGATCCGCGAGCCCGTGCCGTATGGCCCACCCGTCCACCCGGTGTTAATCAGCCAGACTCCCGGATGATGCTCGTCGAGCTTCCTGGCCAGAAGTGCCGCGTACTGGGCGGGAGGGAGGGGAAGAAATGGCGCACCGAAGCAGGGAGAGAACGTTGCGACCGGTTCGCTAACGTCCCGTTCGGTGCCAGCAAGTTTCGCGGTGTAGCCGCTTATGAAATAGAACAGCGCCTGCGCCTGCGCCGGGCTGAGTCGGGCTATTGGAGGCAGCACCCCGAAGGCGTCCGCGGAAAGGAAGACAAGGTTTGACGGATGTGGCGCCGTGCCGCCGCGAGCGGCGTTTGGGAGATGTGCGAGCGGGTAAGAGACCCGGGTGTTCTCCGTCAGAGAGTCATCCTCCCAGTGCGGGAAGCGGGTCGAGGGGTTGACCACAACGTTCTCGAGGATGGATTCGAACTGGCTGGCCGCTGCATAGATTAACGGTTCGTCGTCACGCGAGAGGCGGATGCACTTCGCGTACGATCCACCCTCGATGTTAAAGATCCCAGCGTCAGACCATCCAATCTCATCGTCGCCCACCATTGAGCGTTCGGGGTCGGTCGCCAGCGTTGTCTTCCCCGTTCCCGACAGGCCAAAGATCACGGCCGCGTCGGCTCCCGCCCCGACGGTCGCGGAAGCGTGCATCGAGAGTGTTCCCTGCTTCGGGAGCAGGTAATTCATCACGGAAAAGACCGCTTTCTTCAGTTCTCCCATGTATTTCGTGCCGCCAATCAAGAGGACGCGGCGTTCAAAGGAGATGCAGACGAACACCTCGGAGCGGGTCTGGTCCCGCTCCGGGATCGCCTTGAACTCCGGAGCGTGGATGATGGTGAACTCTGGGACATACGGCTCGTATTCGTCCGCGAGTTGAAGGACTCTAGGGAGAATGAACATGTTCCGGACAAACAGCGAATGCGCGGGACTTTCGGTGACCGTGCGCACAGCCATCCGGTGTCGCGGTTCAGCCCCAACATAGAGGTCCTGGACGTAAAGTTCCTGGCCGGAGAGATACTCGACGACCCGTCCATAGAGCGCGTCGAAGGCGTCTCGCTCCATCGGGTGATTGACGTCCCCCCACCAGATATCCGCCTCAGTGCCGGGCTCGCGGACGATGTACTTGTCTCGTGGGCTACGTCCCGTATATGGGGTTGTGTCCACAACCAGGGGCCCTTTATGCGCGACCAGCCCTTCGCCCCAACGGAGAGTGTGCTCGTAGAGCAGTGGGACTGGCGCGTCCCAGTAGACCGTCTGCTGTGGTCGGATTCCGTGGACTTCGAGGTTCCGCATCGCGCACTCCTTCGACGGTACAGCCCGATGGTACCGACCATAGGCCCGCGAGATTGCAGGGTTTAGGTCCGGACGGTCTCGCCTGGGTGGCCAGTAGATCGTGGTGCTGGCGCTCGCCGGAGGCCTAATCTGGTGACACTGAGCCGGACGGTCGGCGAGTTCACGAGACCTGCTGCGGAGCTTCTGAATCGTCCCAGGGACCCTGGATCACCCGCAGAGCCCGATTGCCACGTCTGGCCGCACGACTCAGCCACGCAGGCAAGCTTTTGTTTCGGAGGGGTGCGCCCGGTGATAAGCCACATTCTCGTTCCGCTCGATGGTTCGGATGCTTCCGAGCAAGCGCTCGCGCCCGCGCAAGAGTTCGCAGACCGCTTCGGTGCCACGTTGACGATCCTGACGGTCATGGTTCGTTATCCGGAGTCTCGGATCGTCGTCCCGAAGCTGGATGACCGGAGTGTAGAGAGCGGCAACACATATCTGACGGACGTTCGCGGTCGTCACGCCTTGGCAGAGTCCGTGATGCTTCGCTGCGTGCTGGGCATGCCAGCCGAAGTGATCATCGAGTCGGCGCGCTCCGAGAACGTCGACCTGATTGTCATGAGCACGCACGGGACGACGGGCACCGACGCGCTCAAGCACACGATTGGCAGCGTCGCCTGGAAAGTGCTTCAGCATGCCCCTTGCCCGGTCTACTTGGTCCCTATCCATCCCGACGCAGGGTAGCCGTTAGTCCAACGGATGATAGCGATGCGACTTCTCGTATGCCTTGATCGAACCACGTTTGCGCAGTCCATCCTGCCAGTGGCGCAGCGGTTCGCGGCCGCGACCAATGCTGAGGTGGAATTGATTACGGTGGTTGCGCCGAATCGCCACCACGGCGAACCCTGGAGCGGACAGCAGCCGGAGCCGCTTGATGCGGCGGTCGTCGAGGAGGCCCAGCGGGATCTTGCCTCCATCGCCTCCGGGTTCGCTCCCCCGGCGCGTGTGACGGTGGTGGTGGGTCAGTCTGCAGCGGACGCCATCGTTCGGCACGCGCGGGCGACTAGGCCGGATGTCATCGTACTCGCGACCCATTCGCGGGGGAGGCTTGGCGAAGCGGCACTGGGCAGCACGGCCAGTGAAGTGACTCTCGCAGGCGTCGCCCCGGTCCTGCTCCTCCATCCCGTGGGGGCGATTGGGATGCGCACCGGCGACATCCCAATCGGGGTGTATGCGTTCACAGCTGATGGCGAGCAGCTCGGCACTGTCGCGGAAGTAACGCCAGACCGGCTGCGCATTCGCAGCTCTTCCGGCGACGACGTCTGGCTTCCGGCGAGCGTCGCCGGTGCGATCACCACCGGCCGTCTGGTACTGGAAATGGCGTCGACCGACCTGGCCAGGCTCGCTCAGCAAGCACGAGGGTGAATCAGAGCCTGTCGCGGCAATAAGAAGGACAGGGTGATGTCACATCGTGAGCCAACAACCCGGTGTCAGGCCCCCGATCTACAACCTTCTGGGTGCGGCAACTGAAGGCTTCGAGTCACTGTCCGAGCTTGCCCTGGACATGCGATCGTCGTGGAATCATACCACTGACCAGGTGTGGCGGCGGCTGGACCCTGTGCTCTGGGAACTCACGAATAACCCCTGGGCCATCATACAGACGGTCTCGCGAGAGAAACTCCAGAGTGCTTTCGCTGATCCCGCTTTCCGCAAGAACGTTGACGATCTCGTGCAATCCAGGAGGGCTGCAGCGGAGGCGCCTGCGTGGTTTCAGCAAGCCTACCCGCAGTCTCCGTTGAGATGTGTTGCCTATTTCAGTATGGAATTCATGTTGAGCGAAGCGTTGCCTATCTACTCTGGTGGACTGGGCAATGTGGCCGGCGATCAACTCAAAGCCGCCAGCGATCTGGGTGTTCCGGTGATCGGCGTAGGTCTGCTCTATCAGCAAGGCTATTTTCGGCAGGTGATCGATAAGGATGGCATGCAACAGGCCCTCTTCCCGTATAACGACCCCGGACAACTGCCGATCACCCCTCTCCGCCAAACGAACGGCGAATGGTTGCGCTTGGAAATCGCGCTACCCGGCTACTCAGTCTGGCTGCGCACCTGGCAGGTTCAGGTGGGTCGCGTAAAGCTGTACTTGCTGGACAGCAATGACATAGCGAATTACGCGGCCCACCGAGGCATTACCAGCGAACTTTACGGAGGTGGGCCGGAGTTGCGCCTCCAGCAGGAAATCCTGCTCGGGATTGGCGGATGGCGATTGCTCGCGGCGCTCGGCATCAAGCCAGAAGTCTGCCACTTGAATGAAGGGCATGCGTCCTTCGCTGTGCTGGAACGAGCGCGAAGCTACATGGAGGAGACCGGGCGAACTTTCGAGGTCGCGCTGGCCGTCACCAGGGCGGGAAACCTATTCACGACCCACACGCCGGTGGCTGCCGGCTTCGATCGTTTCGCACCGGCGCTCGTCGAGCAATACCTCGGTGACTATGGACGGACGCATCTCCGCTTAAGCAGCCACGATTTGTTGGCTCGGACGCAGTCGCTGCCCCCTGCGCCGCCCCGGCACCAGCTAGCGGGCGCTCTTAGGCACACCCGTTCACGATGCGCAGCTCGACGGAAACATGCGCGCTCAGCGAGTTGCACATCGGACTGCTGGCAGCGATGGCTTCAAGCTCGGCGACACGGTCGGCCAGCGCGATATTCTCCACCGCGAGGTCAACAATCGAGCGAATGGCGACAATCCGCGGCGGGTCCTTCGCGAACTCGGCGGAGAGCGTCGCGTTGACGCTTCGCACCGTTTCCTGGGCGAGTAAGGGGTGACTGAGCAAGGTTCCGAGACTGCAATTGCCCACCGCGATGAGCATGAGTTCGGCGGAGCTGAAGCCGATGGGTCCGTCATCGAGCTCTTGGCGAACATTCACAACGGAGCGTCCGCGGGCGGAAAAAAGGAGCCTTTTCCGCTCCTGGAACTCGACCGTAACCGTTGCCGCCATGGACCCTCCAAATCCGGATTAGTAGCCATGCCTCGAAGGCGCGGCTCGTAACGAATGGCACGGTCGCCGTTACCTGCCTCGGTGTCAATCACGATGGCGTAGCCGGCGTAAAGTCCCGTGAAAAGCAGCGATCGGGGCGGTTCACCGGCTGGTCGGTAGCCATTCGTCAGCCGAGGGTTGTTGTTCTGTACAGACCGATCCCGCAGACCTTGGCGGCCGTATACACCGCCAGTTCGACCAGCGATGCGGATCGCGAAAGCGATGTCATGGCGTCGGACGGCGGGCATAGACTTCGACTCCGTCATTGCCAAACACCATGGTGTATTGGGCCCGTACCTGGTCCAACTCATCATTGAAGTCGAAGTCGGTCCGATGAGCACTGGTGTCGACGATGACCCACGCCAGCGTATCTCGTGATGCCGGGAACTCCCCAAGCTCACGACGGTGGGACAGCCTCGGGGCAAGGCCCGCCTGGGCCGATACAGGGGCGCCATCGGGGATCAACTTCAGGGCCTCGTTCACAGCTCGAAGATGTTCCGCTGTGATTGGTCCCCGCTCAGCTGCAAGCGCTGATGGACCGAAACCGGAAAACGGGCTCACCCAGATGGTCGCGAGCAACGCGGTAGTTCCGACCATGAGCGCGAGCCGCTGTGCCGACATGTATGTCTGGATTCGTTTCGCCCCTGCGATGGTGATGAGGGACGCGACGGGGACGAGTTCCACCCCGTAGTGGAGCTGCAGCACGTGCTGCTCAGGGTGCGCCGAGAGGAGCGCGAGCATGAGACCTGGGACGAGGGCGATAAGCGTCCATGGGCGGGCCAGTCCCAAGGGCGCAGTGGCCAACAGCACGGTCGCCGAGGTGCGGAGATTCTGCCAGTTGCCAAGTTCGCCGAGCAGGAGCCATGGCCGCTT
>DATCGT010000017.1:0-7819 GCA_036508775.1 Tepidiformaceae bacterium
CGGACGAGCCAGAGGCAGCCAGTCCTGAACTCGGACCTCTGGCAGGAGTTGCTGGGCCAGGAAAAGGTCCACAAGCTCCGCTGGCAGTGGGTGCCGGGCCACGCCGACAACGAGGAGAACAATCGCTGCGACGTCCTCGCGGTGGCCGCCCGGCTCGAACTCGCGGGGACGCACGGGGCGGCGGGCAGCTAGCGGAGCGCCGCCAGGACGAGGTCTCGCGCAATCGGCCCGGCCTCTGTTGAGCCGGCGACGCCCTGGTCGAGGACGACTGCCGCGAGGGCAGTCGGTGCGGCTGCCGGCGAGAAGGCCACAAAGAGCACGTGGGACTGGGTCCCGATGTCTTCCGCCGTCCCGGACTTGCCGGCGAAGTCGGTGTACCCGGAGTTCCAGAACGGAGCGGCCGCCGTCCCGTTTGGCCCGGTGACCAGCTTGAGGCCACCTTTCAGGTAGGCGATCTGGTCGGCGGTGAGGGGTAGCGCGCCGCGCCCCACGGGAGTGTCTCCCGCGACTAGGATGGGCGACCGGAGTTGCCCCGAGATCAGCGAACTGTAGGCGTTCGCCAGCTGCAGCGGCGTGACCAGCAGGTCTCCCTGGCCGATCCCGAGATTGACCTCATCGCCGGGGTACCAGCTATCGTTCCGGATTGCCTTCTTCCAGGCGGCATCGGGCACCAGGCCGGCCTCCTCGGACACGCCGTGCAGGCCGGTTGGCGCGCCGAAGCCGAAGGCGCGCGCCATCGCAGAGAGGGCGCCATCGGTCTTGTTATAGAGGTCCAGAGCGATCTGGTAGAAGACCGGGTTGCACGACCTCATGAGGCCCTGCGCGATCGTGAGCGGCCCCTGGGCTCCCTCCCAGTTGGCGCGAGGAGGGTCGAGACCGTACCAAATGGATCCGCAGAAGATGGTGTCGTCCGGTTTGTACAGGCCCGAGGCCAGTCCGGCAGCGGCGGTGACGATCTTGAAGGTCGAACCTGCTGAGTAGAGCCCCATGGTCGCGCGATTGTTCTGGGGCGCGCCCGGTGCCTTCGCGATTGCGTCGAGTGCGGCTGAGTCGCCGCGCTCGAAAGCGTCGGGATCGAATGACGGCGAACTGTTGAGTGCAAGGATCGCATTCGTCCGCGGATCCAGGACGACCGCCGCACCCGCACGATCGCCGAGGCGGGCCGCGGTCGCCTTGAGGACGCCGCTGTCGAGTGTGGTCGTGATGTCCTGGCCCTGGACCATTTCGCGGCTCAGGAGCGACTTCACGACGGTTCCACTCGCATCCACGACGTCGAGTTCCAGGCCGGTGCGACCCGCGAGCTGGGCATCGTAAGCAGCCTCTAGACCGGTCGCGCCGGTACGGTCGCCGGCGCCGAAGCCCAATCCGGCCGCCTGCAACTCTTCGCGGGTGAGTTCGCGTGTATAGCCGACGACGTGGGCCGCCGCCGCGCCCAACGGGTGCACGCGCTGCGTCTGGTAGGTGACGAGCAGGCCGGGAATGGTGCGGGTGGCGGCCAGGGCCGCGTCGAGTTTGGCTGCGGGAATTGGCCCGATGTCCACGCGCTGATTTGCGGGCCCGGTCTTTGCGAAGGCAGCGGCGACCTGGTCGCTCGTCAGTCCGAAGCTGACCGCGGCGGCGGTTGCGGCGGCACGGTCGACAATAGCGCCGGGGTTCAGCCCCAGGATGGCGACGTCGGTGATGATGGCCAGTGGCTGTCCGTTGCGGTCGAAGATGGTGCCGCGTTTGGGCTTCTGGACGGTGCCCTGGAGGGTGTGGCCGTCCACCATGTCCGGGTGGATGGCCGAGAGCTGCCATGCCACGAGCCAGCGCCCGGACGTTTTCACCAGAGTTAACACTGTGGTGTATTCGAAATCGCCGAAATAGGCTGTAGACAGATGCACCGAGAGGCTCGCACCCCGGTCACTGGCCGAAGCGACCGTTGCCGAAAGTTCGACTTCGCGAGTCTCGCTGGAGAAATTCCGGTAGGCATCGGTGAACGACGTCAGCGGATTGGCCTGCTGCGAAGCCGGGTCGAGGAGCAAATAGAGTGACGCAATGTCGCCCGCGCTCCAGGCTGCGGCAAATGAATCAGCTGTCGCCTGGGGTGAGCGCGTGGTGAGAACCGTAGGAACGGGCGTTGGGCCCGTCGAGCCGCCGCCCGGGGCCCGGCAGAAGCTGACCGCCCCTCCCAGCCCAATGCCAAGAACAACAGCTCCGAGGAACAGCCAGCGTAGGTTCACGCCCGGCGTTCTCCTGCCCCCACCCACCGTGATGATTGTAGTCCTGGCCCTCGCCCTCTGTCTGTTGGGCGCGTGCGGAAACGGGTCATCGAGCGGCTCTCTTCCTGGGCCAACCGTCACCCGTCCGACTCCTTCCGGCGATCTGCGCACCGTTCGACTGGGCCTCAGCACCCTTCCGCCCGAGGAAACCAACGATGCCGTGATCGGCGCCTTCGCCACGATCGCCCAGTACGCGGATGTTGCTCTGATCCAGCGCCCTCCTCCATGGGCCGATTTCCTCCCGGGGGCACAGGTCTCGGCAGCGACGACCGAGACGACCCGTTTCGAGACGACTCTGCTGGACCAGTACAAGGGACTCAAGCGTTTCTACGCCATCGACCCGACCGACTCCGTTGTCCAGCGCGCGAGGATTGCCAATCTGCCTTCGTCGATCGACCCGCAGGCGGGCTTCAATGACCCCTCTCTGCGGGCTGCCTTCCTGTCGTATACGGCCTACGTGGTCAAGAACTACAAGCCCGATTACCTGGCGCTCGGCGTCGAGATCAACATGCTCTACGAGCGAGCCCCCGCCCAATTCGATGCGTTCGTCTCGCTGTACAAAGAAGCCTACGACGTTGCGAAGGCCGCGAGCCCGAAGACGAAGGTCTTCCCCACCTTCCAACTCGAAGACCTGGAAGGAATGTTTGGCGATATCCACCCGCCCCACTGGGAGGTCATCGACCGTTTCAGGGGGAAGATGGACGCGCTCGGGATCAGCACCTATCCGTTCCTGGCCGGCATTCGGAGTTCGGCGGACCTTCCCGCCGACTACTACTCGCAACTCAAGGACCACTACTCGGGCGAGATCCTGGTGGCCGAGGCGGGGTACGCATCCGCGCCTGTCGGGGGCCAGGTGAACGTGGGCACCGAGGAAGACCAGCAAGCGTTCGTTGTCCGCCTCCTGAACGACGCCCAGGCAAACGGGTTCAGCCTTGTCGTCTGGTATGCCGCGCTTGACCCCGTGTTCGCCACACGAGGCGCGGAATCCGTGTTCAAAGACATTGGCCTTCGGAAGAGCGATGGTTCTAACAAGCTCGCATGGGGTACATGGGAGGAGTGGGCCCGGCGCCCGCTCTCCTGACCTCGTGGCAATGATCGATGCGAGGCGGCCCTACCTGTCACTGCGCGACCTGCTTCGGATAGCGCTGGTGCTGGGGGTGGTCGCGATTGCGCTCACCATCTGGGTCGTCGTGGCTGGCTCGCCGCTCTCGGGGGACCTCTGGCTGACGCAGCGGATCCAGGATGCCAGGGGCCTCGAAGCGAACGCCGGGATCATCAATGGGCTCGGCGGGTGGCGCTGGCTGCCGTTCGCCCTGGTCGTGGCCCTCCTGGCCGTCGGCAGGCGGATCGACGGGCGCATCGTGCGCCGATCGAGGGCCCGTGCCGAGGCATTGTTCGCGATGGCGGCCGTGGTCGCCCTTGTCTACGGCGACAACCTCTTGAAGGACGCCGTTCGCTCACACCGTCCCGTGGCCGCGCTCGGTGTGCGAATCGATGAATTTCAAACCAGCTATGGCTTCCCCAGCGGACACGTCTATGGGGACGTTCTCTTCTACGGGGCAATGGCGGTCTTCGCGCCTCTCTGGGTTGCGCCACGCCTGGTTCTGCCGGTCCGGGCGCTGCTGCTCGGAATCATCCTGCTCGCTGGTCCGGCCCGCGTGATCGTGGGCGCCCATTGGCCGAGCGACGTGGTCGGTGGCTACCTGTGGGGGGCCTGCGCACTGTGCCTGGCGCTGGCGTTTGGGCGCTGGGTGACGTCGCGGGCAGCCGCGTAAAGCCTGCCACATATCCTTTACGTCAACGTTAGACATGTGACAGAATGATGAACGCGGGCTGCTGCCCCGGGTTTGTTCTCTATGAAGATTTTATTGCGACTCATTGGCTACCTGAAGGCCCACAAAGGGCCGGTAACGCTCGGATACATCGGCCTCTTTGGCTCGATCGGATTCGGCGCGCTTACCCCATGGATGCTCCGATGGGCAATCGACGTTGGCATCGACCCGACCGGGCATAGCGGCAACAGGCACACGCTCATGATCGCCGGCGTTGCCATCGTTGTGTTTAGCCTCGGGAAGGGCGCCTGCTCCTATGTGCAGACGTATATGGGCGAGGTCATCGCCCAGCGGGTGGCGTTTGACCTCCGGCGCGACTTCTACGAGCGCGTCCAGAAGCTGAGCTTCTCATTCCACGATCAGATCGAGACCGGGCAGCTCATGTCTCGCGCTACGGCCGACGTTGAAAACTGCCGCATGTTCCTGAGCATGGGCCTGCTTCGAGTCGTGTACACGACGGGGCTCTTCCTTGTAGTCGCCATCATCATGCTTACGACGAACTGGCAATTCGCGGTCCTCACGTTCATAAGCATTCCGGCCGTCGCAGCCGTTTCGGTTCGCATGAACAAGAGGACTCGACCGCTCTGGGACGCCGTCCAGCAGCAGACCGGCGTCCTGACCTCTGTGCTCCAGGAGAGCCTTGCAGGCATGCGTGTCGTGAAGGCGTTCTCCCAGGAGGATCGACAGTTCAAGGGGTTCCAGGCAGCGAACTGGGCCGTTCGCGAAAAGAGCCTTGCCGCCAACCGGATTGCGGCGTTCAACCAGCCGTTCCTGACCTACATCCTCAACGGCATCACACTGCTCATCCTCCTCTACGGTGGTCACATGGTGATGGGCGGAGCGCTGACCGTGGGCACGATGGTCGCATTCATGGAATACCGTGGCCAGCTTGCGGCGCCCGTCCGGACCGTTGGCATGCTCGTGACGCAGGGCACCCGCGCGATTGCTTCGGGTCAACGAATCTTCGAAATCATGGATACCGTGTCTGAAGTCAGCGAACGGCCCGGCGCCGTGCCACTCGAAAACACGCAGGGCCACGTAAAGTTCGAGAAGGTCAGCTTCTCCTATTCGAAGCGCGCGGCGGTGGTGCAGGAAATTAGCATTGATGCATTGCCCGGCCAGGCGATTGCGGTGCTCGGAGGCACGGGCAGCGGCAAGAGCACGCTCCTCAATCTCCTGCCGCGGTTCTACGACGTGACCGACGGCCGGATCACGATCGACGGCACCGACATCCGGGATATCCAGCTGGAGTCACTGCGCAGAAGCGTCGGCGTCATCCTGCAGGAATCCTTCCTGTTCACGGCGACAATTCGCGACAACATTGCCTATGGTAAGCCTGACGCGACCCCGGAAGAGATCGAGGAATCGGCGCGAATCGCCCAGATCCACGACTTCATTATGTCGCTCCCTGGCGGTTACGAGACGTGGGTCGGCGAACGCGGAATGACGCTCTCCGGCGGCCAGAAGCAGCGCATCGCGATCGCACGCATGCTCCTCATGGACCCGAGAATCCTCGTCCTCGACGACTCAACATCGGCGGTGGACATGGAGACCGAGTTCCTCATCCAGCAGGCACTGGCGAACTTGATCAAAGGGCGGACGTCGTTCGTCATCGCCCACCGTTTGCGAACGGTGAAGGAAGCCGACCAGATCCTGGTCGTGGATAAGGGCCGCATCATTCAGCGCGGCACGCACGAAGAACTGGTGGCTCAGGCGGGCATGTACCAGGACATCTATCGCCTCCAGCTTCGAGACCAGGAAGAAGCGCTGGCTGATCAGCAATCGGCGAACGCTGCAGGAGGGGCACTGTAATGGGTGGCGGAGGAATGAATTTTGCACGAGGGCTCGCCCTCGGATCCAACGGCCCGGGTGGGGGAGGTGCAGGCGCTAATCGGGGTGGTCTGGCGACCTCGGAGGAGGACTTCGGGAAGGCGTTTGACCCCCGCGTTATCGGCCGCCTCTGGCGGTACGCGGCGCCCTACAAGAAGCGGATCATGGTCGGCATCGTCCTGCTCCTTTTCAACACCATCGCCTCGGTTCTCGGGCCACTGATCCCGGGCCTCGCGGTCAACGCGATCGAGGCGAGCAACTCCGGCCAGCTCTACTTCCTCTGCGCGATGTTCCTGCTGAACAACACGGTGCAGTGGCTGGCGCAGTACCAGCAGGTCTACCAGATGACCTGGGTGGGCCAGCATTCGCTGTTCCTGGTCGCCTCCGACATGTTCAAGCACATCGCCAGCCTGTCGTTGACGTTCTTCGACAAGAACGAGACCGGGCGCGTGATGGCACGCATGCAGAACGACGTCAACGTTCTCCAGCAGATGCTCAGCAACGGCATGATCGCCATCTTCGGCAGCATGCTCAGCCTGGTAGGCATCCTTGTAACCCTCTTCATCCTTAACTGGCGGCTGGCATCCCTGGTGTCGATCAGCGTGCCGATAATGGCTGCCACCATCCTGATCTGGCAGCGATACGCCCGTCGTTCATTCCTCCGCGCCCGCGCCACGATTTCGGCGGTCAACGCGAACATCCAGGAAAACGTCTCCGGCGTCCGCGTCATCCAGAGCCTCTCACGGGAAAGCGTAAATACTCGCCAGTTCCAGAGCGTGAACAACGACAACATGCAGGCGAGTGTCGATGCGGGGCGGGCGTCCGCGCTCGTCCAGCCAATGGTTGAGCTGATCGCCGCTTTTGCGCTCGCCATCGCGATCTTCGTCGGTGGCGGCATGGTTATCGACGGGACACTGAGCCTTGGCTTCCTGGTCGCTTTCGCGCTTTATATCAACCGTTTCTTTGACCCGATCCGGGACATGACGCAGCAGTACACGAACATGCAGCGCGCCACGGTAGCGGCCGAACGTGTCTTTGAAATCCTCGACTGGCCGCAGGATGTTGCCGACAAGCCGGATGCGATTGAACTCGGCGAGATCAGCGGCGAAATCGAACTTCGCGACGTCAGTTTCGGTTACTCGGCCGAGCTTGAGGTGCTTCACCACCTCAGCATCACCATCAAGCCCGGCGAACACGTCGCGCTCGTCGGCCAGACCGGTGCCGGCAAGAGCACCATCATCAGCCTCCTCGCCCGCTTCTACGACGTCACCGGAGGCGCCCTTCTCGTCGATGGGCACGATGTCCGGGACGTCACGATGCAGTCGCTGCGAAGGCAGATGGGCATCGTCCTCCAGGACCCGGTCATTTTCGGAGGCACGGTGCGGGACAATATCGCCTTCGGCAAACCGGATGCGACAGACGAAGAGATCGAAGCCGCGGCGAAGGCCGTTGGCGTTCACGACCTTATCCTTCGCCTCGACGATGGCTACAACACGCATGTGTTGCCCAGTGGCGCGAACCTGAGTCTCGGGCAGCGCCAGCTCATGAGCTTCGCTCGCGCCATGCTCGTCTCGCCTCACATCCTGATGCTGGACGAGGCAACGGCCGGGATTGACACCCAGACCGAAGTCGTCCTTCAGCGTGGCGTCGCGAAGTTGATGGAAGGACGGACGGCTGTGGTCGTAGCTCATCGACTATCGACTATCCGCGACTCCGACCGGATTATCGTCCTCAAGGACGGCCAAATCGCCGAGCAGGGCAACCACTCGCAGCTGATGGCCCAGCAGGGCATCTACTATGACCTCTATACGATGGGCTTCCGCGATGTAGCGGCCACGCCGGCCTGAGCCGGCGAGAGGTTCAACGCGAGAAAGGCACGCCGTACGGCGTGCCTTT
>DATCGT010000018.1:0-5539 GCA_036508775.1 Tepidiformaceae bacterium
GAGCCGGTGAAGCGGCAGTACACCCGCGGCACGCTGGCGATGGCGAATGCCGGTCCGAACACGAATGGCAGCCAGTTCTTCGTGATGCACGCCGACTACGGACTGCCCCCCAACTACACCATCTTCGGGAAGCTGACCGCGGGACAGGACGTCCTAGACGCGATCGCGACGGCTCCCACGGGGCGGCAGGACCGTCCGAATGAGCCGCTGACCATCAAGTCGGTGACGATTTCCGAGAGCTAGCAGGGCGTTCGTCGTCAGAGGGCGGGTCCGTTAGGATCCGCCCATGACCGAAGCGCTCTTTTTCCCCGATGGCGACCTGTTCGTACCGACCGATCTCGCCGCGAGCCCGTGGGGTTCGACGCTGCTTCACGGTGGGCCGCCGGCTGCGCTGCTTGCGCGCGCCATCGAGCGGACGACCTACGATCCTGACATGCAAGTCGCGCGGCTGACGATCGACCTCTTCCGGCCGGTGCCGAAGGTGCCGCTTCGGGTCGAGACGCACGTGGTGCGCGAGGGAAAGCGCATCCAGGTGGTCGACGCGACGCTGTACTCCGGGGATGAGGCTGTCACACGGGCATCGGCGCTGATGCTGCGGCGGACCGAGGGTGGACTTCCGAGCGCGCAACCGCCGGTCTCGTATCTCGAGGGGCCGGAGGGGCTCGCGGTGACCGGGCTGGGCGGCGCGGCACCGGGTTCAGCGGCGCGGCCAGTGGCGATGCCGGGCAACAAGGGTTTCCACACGACCGCTGAGATCCGGCGACTGCAGGGGACGATGGGTGGTGGCGGCGGTGCGGCGTGGTTCCGGGTTCCGGTGCCGGTCGTGGCGGGCGAGGAGATCACGCCGCTGATGCGGACGGCGGCAACGGCGGACTTCGGCAGCCCGATGGGATCGCCGCGGCTGGCCGAGGGGATCGGGTTCATCAACGCGGACATCACGCTGTACCTGCACCGGATGCCGGTGGGGGAGTGGATCTGCCTCGAAGCGAAGGGCTTCGCGCAGCCGTATGGGCTGGGGATGTCGGAGACGGTGGTGCATGACCTCGGGGGGCCGATCGGGCGGGTGGTGCAGGCGACGATCATGAACCCACGGCAGAGGTAGGCGAGGACCACCTAACCTGCTGATCGGCTAGCATCGGGCCATTACCCGCGATGAGGGATTCCATGGCCGATACACACCCGGTGCCGAGCGAAGACGAGATCAAGGGCTATTTCGAGAGCTGTAGCAATTGGGGTCGCTGGGGCGCTGACGACAGCGCCGGGACGATCAACCTGGTCACGCCGGAGAAGCGGCGCGAGGCGGCGGCGCTCGTCCGGAGCGGTCGAAACGTTTCGCTGGCGTTCCCCCTGAACACGGTCGGCGGGCCGGGCAACTGGAGTCCCGCGCAGCACTTCATGCGCTTCGGCCCGGGCTTTTCGATGGATTACGTGGGCGTGTACTACCACGGGTATGCCACCACCCACATCGACGCGCTCTGCCACATCTTCTGGCGGGGGAAGATGTGGAACGGGAAGGACGCGACCGAGCAGGTCACCTCGGACGGAGCGAAGTCGGGGTCGGTGGATGCGTGGGCGAACGGCATCACGACCCGCGGGGTGCTCATCGACATTCCCCGCTTTCGGGGGGTGCCGTTTGTGCCGGTCGATGCGCCGGTGCGCGGCTGGGAGATCGAGGCGGCCGCGGAGAAGCAGGGGGTTGAGCTTCGGCCCGGCGATGCGGTGGTGGTCTACAGCGGCCGGGCGGCCTATTACGCCGCGAACGCCGCGGCCATCCCGGGGGCACCGCCGAACCCGGGTCTGCATGTGGACTGTCTGCCGGTCCTGAAGCGACATGATGCGGCGCTGCTCTGCTGGGACATGATGGACGCGAGCCCCTCGGGGTACGCGGTGTTCGGGCCGGGAGGGGGGTTGCCGATCCACGTGCTGGGGATCGTGTACATGGGGATGCCGTTGCTGGACAACGCGCGGCTGGAGCCGCTGGCGGCGGCGTGCGTCGAGGAAGGGCGTTACGAGTTCATGCTGACGGTGAACCCGCTGCATGTGCGGGGTGGGACGGGGTCCCCGGTGAACCCGATCGCGGTGTTCTGAACGGGGGAGATGAGTACGTGGTCCGCTGACGCGGGCGACCGAAATTGCCCCCGGTGCGTCCGGTGGCGCACGGTTACGACCCGGAAACTCGCCTTAACGCGTGAGGTGACGGAGCGCCATTCGGACCGGCTACGCTGGATCGAGGTGGAGGTTTGCCATGCTCGATTTCACGATGAAGCGCCTGGACGGGAGTGAGCAGTCGCTCACGGAGTACCAGGGGAAGGTTGTGATGCTGGTCAACGTGGCCAGCAAGTGCGGCAACACGCCGCAGTATCGCGGGCTACAGGAGATGTACACGCGCTACCAGGGCAAGGGCTTCGAAATCCTCGGGTTCCCCGCGAACGATTTCGGGGCGCAGGAACCGGGGAGCGACGAGGAGATCGCGCAGTTCTGCGAGATGAACTACGGCGTGACCTTCCCGCTCTTCTCGAAGATCAGCGTGAAGGGCGATGACATCCACCCGCTCTATCAGGAGCTGACTTCGATGCCGGAGCCGATTGGCGGCGAGGTGCGCTGGAACTTCCAGAAGTACCTGGTGGACCGGGATGGCAGGGTGGTGGCGAAGTTCCACCCGAAGCTGACGCCCGAGGACCCGGAGCTGGTCGCGAAGGTCGAGGAATTGCTCGAACAGCACGCGGCGGCGCCTTCCGGTCAGCTACGCTGATCGAAGCCCATTCGAAGGACGTGTGATGGAAGCTCCCCAGCAGATTGTGCCGACGAAGCTCGGTGACTACCTCGAGGTGATGACGAAGGCGGTCTTCGAGGCCGGGATGAGCTGGAAGATCGTCGAGGCGAAGTGGCCGGGGTTCCAGGCGGCCTTCAAGGGCTTCGACGCGGAGACCGTGGCGAGCCTGAACCCGGACGAGATCGATGCGCTGACGAACGACACGCGGATCATCCGGAACCGGCGGAAGATCGAGGCGACAGTACATAACGCGGCGACGATGATCGACCTCGACCGGGAGTTCGGGGGCTTCAAGAACTACCTGCGTGAGCACGAGGACTTCTGGGTGCGGGTGGCGGACCTCCGGCGGCGGTTCAAGCACGTCGGCGACTTCGGGGCGTACTACTTCCTCTACGTCGTAGGCGAGGAAGTGCCGGAGCACCACGAGTTCCGCGCGAAGATGCTCGAAGGCGCGAAGAAGGAACGGCCGGCCATGGGGGCGCGCCGCTAAAGCCAGACCTGCCGTAGGATGACGGCCATGCTCACGACATCGCTCACACGGCTCCTCAAGATCGACCACCCAATCATCCAGTCGGGGATGGCGGACGCCGGATGGCTGATCGCGTCCGAAGTAGCGAACGCGGGGGCGCTCGGCGGAATTGGCAGCATCGGGCGGTCGGTGGACGCGTTTCGCGAGGAGATCCGGCTGTGCCGTGAGGCGACGGATCGGCCGTTCCACGTGAATGTGGTGACGTTTGCCTGGGCGCCGCACGCCGACGCGCTGGTCGACGTGGCAATCGAGGAGCGCGTACCGGCCATCGTGCTGTCGTTCGGCGATTTTGGGGCGGCGTTGCGGCGTTGCAGGGCCGCCGGGCTGACGACGCTGGTGCAGGTGCAGGACGCCGCCGGGGCGCGGGCCGCGCTCGACGGGCACGCGGACGGCATCATCGTGCAGGGCGCCGAGGCTGGCGGCCATACGGGCGGTCGCGGCACGCTGAGCTTTGCGGCGCAGGTGCTGGATATGGCAGGCAGCACACCTGTGGCGCTGGCGGGCGGTATCGCGAACGGTCGCGGACTGGCGGCGGCGCTGGCGATGGGCGCGTCGGGCGTGATGATGGGGACGCGGTTCAAGGCGACCCCAGAGTTCGGTCCGTCGCAGCGGTTTGGCGACGCCCAGAAGGCGGCGATCGTTGCGAGCGATGGCAGCAATACGGTACGCGACCCGATTGTCGACATGGGGCTGGGGATGACCTGGCCAGAGGGCGTCATCGGGCGGGTGCTGGGGAACCAGTACACGGTGGAGTGGCTGGGGCGCGAGAAGGAACTGGCGAAGGCGATAGCCGAGGCTCGCGGTGCGTTCGGGCGGCAGCTCAGCGCGGCGCCGGAGACGGTGTTGAACTGGGCGGGGGAGTCATCGGCGCTGGTGCACGCGGTCGTGCCGGCCGCCCAGGTGGTGAGGGAGACGACGGTCGAGGCTGAGGCGCTGCTGGCGGCCGTGGCGAGTTTGGCGCGCCGCGACTGAGCCATGCCCCCCCAAGCTGGACACCTGGAAGCACTCTCGAATACCGTCCGAGCATGAGTCCTCCCCAGAGCGTGTACCTGCTCCGGCATGGCGAGTCCGCCTTCAACGCGGTTTACGACGTTACCGGGGTTGACCCGGGCATCATCGACGCGCGGCTCACCGAACGCGGGCGGGAGCAGGTCAGGGCCCTGAGCGAGACCGTGCGGCGGCTCGGCTGCGAACTGGTTGTCACGTCGCCGCTGACGCGGGCGATTGAGACGGCGCTCGGGCTGTTCGATGGACCGGCGGCGCCACCGATCGTTGTCGCCGCCCTCATGCGAGAACGGCTCGGGGACGCCTGCGACATTGGCCGGCCACCCTCGGCGCTGGCGCGCGAGTTTCCGATGCTCGACTTTCGTCATCTGCCTGAGACCTGGTGGCACACGGGCGAACTGGACGCCCGGGGCGTGCCCATTGAATCTCACGAACAGGCGAAGGACCGGATTGTCGAGTTTCGCGCGTGGTTGGCCGGGCGCACGGAGCAGTCAATCCTCCTCGTGGGCCACGCGGGGTTCCTCTACCGGCTGGGAGGGGTCGACCTGGCGAACGCCGAGCTGTCGCGGTTGTCCGCCGAGAGATGGACGGCCAACATCCCGGCGATGCGCGTGGGCTGACCGATGGAGTCGGATGGGCCTGCGATTCACGCCTGCAGCAGGGCCTCACGGATCCGGACCATGGCCTCGGTGTCTCGCCCGCAGTAGGCGAGGAGACTGGAGCGGATTTCGGCGCGACGCGCCGGGTCCGTCGCTGGGTTGGCGATCTCCATGAACGCGGCTGAGGCGACCTCCCCGCCCTGGATGGCGAGGTCTTTGTATCCGAAGCCCGCCACGAGAGCGGGGAGGACGGATTTGATTCGAGTACGAGCCGCGGAACTCGGGGTGGTAGTAGTGGTCGCGGACGACCTTCAAGAGGTCCACCCACGATCGGTCGAGCACCGCCTGGAGGGGAGCCGCGAGGTCAGGGAACGCAACCTGCAGTTCGTGCAGGCGGGCCCTCGCGAAGGAGCTGTACACGGCGATCGTCGCGGCGCCCGCGAGGCCATCAAGGTGTCTCGGCGAATGCGCGACGGGGGTCCGCGGTGCCGTCAGCGAGGAATTCGTAGTGATCGAGGCTGCCGTCGGCGTGGAGAACGTGATCGGACCACTGAAACGGCTGGGCCTGGTAGGGGCGGGTGCCGGCGAAGATGGGCAGGCAGGGGCTACGGTCTCGAAGTCGATGAAGTGAGC
>DATCGT010000019.1:0-14039 GCA_036508775.1 Tepidiformaceae bacterium
GCGTCCGATCGGTGCTGCTCTTCGCGCCGGAGTCGGTGAGAGTCGCGACGCCGGTGCCAGCCGGTGCGGCCGTTGACTGGGCCTGCGGGCGTGCTGTTGGCGCGGCAGTCGGAGCGGTTGGGACCTGGCTGCCGACGGAGGCAGCGAACTGCTTCTCAAACGTCGGGAGATCGAACCCGTAGACCGTACTCATCGCCTGGTCGAAGCGGTTGCCCTGTTGGATCGTCGCGAAGAATTGGGCGTACTTCGCGGGGCCACCCGTATCGATGAGGTACTTCACCATCGAGTACGACTGGCCATAGAACAGGTTCACCAGGTTGGGGTCGCTCGGCGAGGTTCCCATGGTCGCGACCGGGATCAGCCTGTTCGCGCGAGCGGCGGCCTGGAAAGCCGAGATGTAGTTGTCGCCCGGCGTTGTCTGGGCATAGACAGCAGTGCCTTCATCGATCCATGAAGGTAGCTTGCCGAAGGCGCCTTCGGCCGCGGTCTGATTGAGGATGTGGCCAAACTCGTGGCGCAGGGTGTCTGTAGGATCGGATGACCCGCAAGAAATCGGGATGAGAAGGATGATGTCCTGGGTCACCTTGGTGCCGCAGGTTGTCACTGCTCCGTCGAAGGTAGCTCCATTGCCCGGCAGGGCGGGCGCGCTCTCCTGCGCATTGTCGAAGAGGATCACCTTGACGGGCGTCAGCTTGAGCGTCGTGTTCAGGAGCTGTTTGCCGATCTTGTTGTAGGTCTCAACTCCCGCCTGCAGATAGGCAGTGGCGAGAGTCTGATTGTTGCTGTGGTAGTAGACGACCATAAAGTCGCCGGTCACGCTTTTCCACGTTTGATTGGGCGGGAGAAAGAGAAACTGAGTATCCGCGCTCTTCGAGACCTGACCGTCGGAAGTCGTGATTTCCCAGTGGTAGGTGAAGTTGCTGCCCACGGGAATATAGCTGGCGGCAGAGTTCACCTGGACAACGACGGAGGTCGATACCGACTTGCCGGCAGTGAAATCGGACGGCTTGCCCAGCGCCCCCGTTCCTGTGCCCGTTATCGCGTAGTTGAGGGTTACGTCGGTGATGTCGAGGGCCGCCTGAGCTGATACCCGGAAGGTGAGCTGCTTCGGGTAACCGTTATCGATTGAAGACGAGAGGATGGTGGTATCGGCATGTGCCACGGTGGCCGGGACAACCAGGCCGGTACAGAAGAGCACACCGAGCAGGAGGGCGAATGCCCTAGCTCTCACGCTTCTTCTCCCACCCGTGATTCAAGAAAGGCGGCCATGAAGTCGTCCAGCTCTCCGTCCAGGACCGCCGTAGTGTCGCTTGTTTCGTACTCGGTTCGATGGTCTTTGACCATCTTATAGGGATGGAGAACGTAGCTTCGGATCTGGTTTCCCCATCCCATGTCGACATGGACGCCCTTTAACCGCGCCTTTTCCTCTTCGCGCCGGATGAGTTCGAGTTCGAGCAGACGTGCCTCAAGTACCTTCATGGCGCTCTCGCGATTGCGTCCCTGCGACCGTTCGTTCTGACAGGTAACGACGATCCCGCTGGGGATATGGGTGATGCGAATCGCAGTCGAGTTCTTCTGTACATTCTGACCGCCATGCCCGCTCGCACGATAGACATCGATACGAATGTCGTCGGGGTTGACCTCGATTTCGCCCGTTTCCTCGACCTCGGGCATCACCTCGACCTTCGCGAAGCTGGTATGGCGGGCGTGGGCCGAGTCGAAGGGTGATTGGCGGACGAGGCGATGGACTCCACGCTCGCTCTGGAGATAGCCGTAGACGTAGGCGCCGCTGATCTCGACCGTTGCGCTCTTAATCCCAGCTTCTTCGCCTTCCATCATCTCGATGACATCGGCCGTGTAGCCATGACGCTCGGACCAGCGCAGGTACATCCGAAGCAGCATCTCCGCCCAGTCTTGCGATTCGGTGCCACCCGCACCGGCGTGGACCGCGAGAATCGCGCTGCGGGCGTCGTACTCACCCGAGAGCTGGAGTTGGAACTCGCGCTGAGAAAGCTCCTTCAGGAGCGCTTCGAGCTCAAGCTCGGCAGCGGGGGCGATCCCCTCATCGTCTTCGGTGATGGCCAGTTCGATGAGTTCGGCCAGCTCCCGCGAACGACGTTCGAGACCACGCCAGGTGGTGGCGAGATCGCGAGCGGTAGCGAGACGCCGCATGACCACGCGGGCCGCTTCAGCGTCGTTCCAGAAGGAGGACTCGCCGGACTGTTCTTCGAGTTCAGCTACGAGGGCTTCATTACCAGCAACGTCAAAGTCGCACCAGGATGTCAGAGATCCGGCGCCGGAGATCGTTCGCCTTTGAGAGCAATTCCTGCATGAAATGAGCCTATCTTGCGAGCTACTAAGACGACAGATCGGCAGCGCGCTCGGCCGCACGGACCGTGTTCACTACCAGCATGGCGATCGTCATTGGTCCGACGCCGCCACTGTAGGGAGTGACCCAGGAGGCCACTTCGCGGACACCGAGGTCGGCATCGCCGACGAGGCGCCAGCCACTCGCCCGCTTCGGATCGTCGACGCGATTGGTGCCCACGTCGATGACGACCACGCCAGGGCGGACCATGTCTTTCGTCAGCGTCTTCGCATGGCCCGCGGCCAGGACGACGATGTCCGCCTCGCGGGTGAAACGGGCGAGGTCGCGCGTCCCGGTGTGGCAGATGGTGACGGTGGCGTTCGCACCGGCAGTCTTGTTACTGAGGAGGACCGCGAGCGGGCGCCCGACCAGCGTCGAGCGACCGACAATGACGACGTGCTTCCCGGCCGGGTCGATCCCCGTGCGCTTGAGGAGCTCTACCACCCCGTTCGGGGTGCAGGGGATAGCACCATCAAGTTCACCACGGAGGAGCTTGCCAAGGTTCATTGGGTGGAGACCGTCGACGTCCTTCGAAGGGTCGATGGCATCGATGATCGTGCGCTCGTCCATGTGCGGGGGCAGGGGAAGCTGGGGGAGAATCGTGTGAAAGCGGCGGTCCGCGTTCAGGTTGCGGACGAGGGAGAGCAGCGCTTCCTGGGTGGTCTCAACGGGAAGCCGGAAGGTCTCGGAGTAGACCCCGATCTCTTCGCAAGCCTTTGCCTTTGCGGAGACATAGCTGATCGAGGCGGCATTGTCGCCCACCAGGATGGCGGCGAGGCCGGCCTGGACGCCGCGGGCTTTCAGCGCAGTCACGCGGGGGGCGAGTTCCGCCCGAATCTGTGCCGCGATCGCGGCGCCGTCAATAAGTTGTGCTGTCATGTGGACATAGAGTACCCGCGGGTATGCAGACTGCGCCACGCTTCGCGCGCCAAGGGGCGGAGTCTCGTACGATTCCCCCATGGCGACCAAGTTCGCGGTTGGCATCGACATCATTGAAATCGAGCGGGTCGCAGACGTGATCGCACGACATGGCGACCGGTTCCTGCGACGCGTCTACACCGACGACGAAATTGCCCACTGCCGGGGACGAGTCTCGGAGCTTGCCGCGCGGTTCGCAGCAAAAGAGGCCGTGATGAAGGCGCTGGGAACGGGTGTGCGGGGCGTGGGCTGGAAGGACATCGAAATCCTGCCCAACCGCAGAGGCAAGCCACTCGTGTTCCTCTACGAACGAGGGGCAGCGCGAGGCGAACGAATCGAACTGCGCGGTCTCGAGGTGAGCCTGACCCACTCACGTGATTTCGCGATCGCCTCCGTGGTCGGCGAGCGAGCGCTGATGGAGACCGAGGACACGCCGCGACGGGGCGATTCGGCCCTGCGCCTCATCCGCGAGAAGGGCCTGCGATGAAACTGGTGACGGCAGCGGAGATGCGGCAACTGGAGCAGGCTGCAGTCGCCGCCGGGATTCCCGAGGCGCAGCTCATGGAAGAAGCCGGCCTCGCGGTAGCGCAGGAAGCGTGGATGCTCCTCGGTACGCTCGACGGGCGGCGCATCATCGTGCTGGTGGGACCGGGCAACAACGGCGGAGATGGTCTTGTCGGCGCGCGGCACCTGATCGACTGGGGCGCCGAGGTGCTGGTCTACGTGCCGCGAAGACGCAAGGACGAGACGCTCCTGGTGCCACTCGTGGAACGCGAAGCGACGATTGTCGCGGGTGAGGACGACCCCGACGGCAGCCTGCTGGAATCCATGCTCTCGGGCTGCGAACTGGTCGTTGATGCACTCCTTGGAATTGGGCAGACACGCCCGATCGATCCGACCGAGCCCCTGTCGATCGCGCTCAAGAAGCTGGGTGAGGCGCGGCAGGGGTTTCGCCCGCCCAAGGTACTGGCGGTCGACCTCCCAACGGGAATGGACTCCGATAGCGGTGCGGTGGATCCGCTCGCCGTCGCGGCGGACCTGACGGTGACCTTCGGACTGCCGAAAGTGGGCATGTACCAGGCACCGGCGAGCGGGTTCGTAGGGCGGGTCCAGGTCATCGATATCGGCATCCCCAAAGCTGCGCAGGACGCGGTCAAGCTCGAGTTGATGACGGCGCGGCAGGCGCGGGAAACGCTGCCGGCACGTCCCGAGGCCGCCAACAAAGGAACTTTCGGGCGGGTACTGATCGTGGGAGGTTCGCGCCGGTACGTCGGCGCGCCGCGGCTCGCGGCGGAGGCGGCATATCGCGCTGGCGCAGGGCTCGTGACCATCGCCTGCCCGGCGGAGAACGTGGCGGTCATCGCGGGGGCGCTCCCCGAGGCAACCTATCTCCCCCAGGTTTCAGACGGGGATGGGCTGACCGGTAGCACGGCGGCAACGCTCACGGCCGAGCTCCCGGCTTTCCCAGCGGTTGTCCTCGGACCGGGACTTGGAAACACGGAGGGATCCCGGGCACTGGTTGCAACGTTGATCGCACAGCTGGCGGACCTTGCAGGCGCCGTGATCGATGCCGATGCGCTGAACGCGCTGGCAGCGATGCCGGAGGCGGCGGCGAAGATTCCGTCGAACGCGATCCTCACCCCACACCCAGGGGAGATGGCGCGGCTCATCGGCACCTCGGTCGAGGACGTACAGGCACGGCGTCTCGAAGTCGCGCGGCAGGGCGCCGCCCGATTCGGCTGCACCGTGGTCCTGAAGGGCGCCCACAGCGTGATCGCTGCGGCGGATGGCCGGACGGCCCTCAGTCCCTACGCGAACCCCCTGCTGGCGACGGCCGGGAGCGGGGATGTGCTCGCGGGCATAATTGGCGGCTATCTCGCCCAGGGGCTGGCGCCGTTCGAGGCGGCCTGTCTCGGGGTGTACATGCACGCGGCGACAGGCGAGTCGCTTCGGGAGAAGTACGGCGATGCGGGACTGCTCGCCAGCGAGATTTCGGCCCAATTGCCGATGACTACGAAGGAGATACGAGGAGCCTGATGGTAGACTGCGAATCAACTTCAGCGTTTACGGGCAGAGTCATTTGACCAGGCGAATCGTTGTTACCGGAACCGGGATGATCAGCCCGGTGGGGCACAATTCCCGGGATTGCTGGGAAGCACTGGTGGCCGGGCAGCCAGGGATCGAGCGCATCACGCTCTTCAATCCCGAGGGCTATGAGTCGCAAGTCGCGGGCGAAGTCAAAGACTTCGACCCGACGAAGTACATGGATCGCAAGGAAGCGCGACGAGCGGATCGGTTCACGCAGTTCGCCTTTGTCGCCGCGAACGAGGCGCTCGCGCAGAGCGGCTATGAAGTCGACCCGAACGACGGTACCGACGTTTGCGTCATCATCGGGACCGCGATTGGCGGGATCATGACGCTGATGGCCGAATACGACACGCTCCTGGCGAAGGGGCCGTCGCGCGTGAGCCCGTTCGTGGTGCCGATGATGCTGCCGGACATGGCAAGCGGTCAGCTGAGCATCAAGCTCGGGGCGAAGGGTGTGAACTACGCCCTCATCAGCGCATGCGCCAGCGGCGCCGACAGCATTGGCGAAGCAGCGAACATCATCCGGCGGGGCGATGCGGAAGTCGCTATCGCGGGCGGGACTGAGGCGGCGATCACGCCGATCGCGTTGGCCGGGTTCGCCGCCGCGAAGGCACTCACGGGCTGCAACGATTCGCCGAACCAGGCGTCGCGCCCGTTTGACGCGACCCGAGACGGGTTCGTGATGGCTGAGGGCGCCGGTGTGCTCGTCCTGGAATCCGAGGAGCACGCACTCGCGCGCGGGGCGAAAATCCTCGCCGAGTTTGCGGGCTATGGTGCGACGAGCGACGCTTTCCACATCACCCAGCCGGACGAGAACGGCGAAGGCGCGGCCCGTGCCATGCGAAAAGCACTGGCGATGGGTGGGCTTCAGAGCGATGACATCGGCTACATCAACGCCCACGGCACCTCGACCCTGATGAACGACAGGCTCGAAACATTGGCGATCAAGAAGGTCTTCGGCGACTACGCCTACGAGCTCCCGATCAGTTCGACGAAGTCGATGACGGGGCATCTGCTGGGGGCGTCAGGGGCCGTCGAGGCGGTGATTTCGATCCTCGCGCTTCAGAACGGCATCCTTCCACCGACCATCAACTACCAGACGCCAGACCCGAATTGCGACCTTGACTACATCCCCAATGTGGCACGGCCGGCCGCAATTGAGGCAGTGATGTCGAACTCGCTGGGATTCGGGGGCCACAACGCGACCCTGGTCTTCCGTCGCTACCAGCCCGAGACGAAATGACTTCCGCGACCGGGGTACCGAGGGCCAGATGGAGGCTCCGTAACCCCTACGCGCGCCAGAACGGGATCGCGAACTTCCCGCCGATCGTGGCGACGGTACTCGCCGCACGAGGGATAACTACGCGTCCCCAGGCGGACATTTTCTACAAACCCCACCTCGTCCCTGACCACGACCCGCTGACCATGCCGGACATGCGGCAGGCGGTGGACCGCGTGCGAAAGGCGATCGCGGAACACGAGACGATCGCCCTGTTCGGCGACTTCGACGTCGACGGGATCACCTCGATCGCCGTGCTGGAAACCGGGCTCCGCCCGCTGGGCGCGAAGACCACGATGTATATCCCCGACCGATTCAGCGAGGGCTACGGCCTCAACATGCTCGCGGTCGGGAGGTTGCGCAGCGGCGGAGCGGGGCTGCTCATCACCGCGGACTGCGGGATCAGCAGCGTGCCGGAAGTCCGTTACGCCAACGAGCTCGGACTGGATGTCGTCATCCTCGACCATCACTCCGTACCGGAGGAACTGCCGGCGGCCGTGGCAGCGGTTAACCCGAAACGACTCGATTCGTCTTACCCCTTCGACGAACTCGCCGCGGTCGGGGTGAGCTACCGCTTCCTGCAGGTCCTCTGGGAGTCGTACGGCCGGACGTTACCCGAGGACGACTTCCTCGACCTGGTGGCGCTCGGAACCGTCGTGGATGTGGCGCCGCTGGCCGACGAGAACCGCCGAATCGTGACAGCCGGGCTGGCGCGCATGCAGCGAGGCCTTCGCCCAGGGCTCGAAGCGCTGGCCTCGATCGCAGGCACGCCGTCAGAACGATTCAATGCGGAGACGCTGGGATTTGCTCTCGGACCGCGCATGAACGCGGCTGGGAGATTGAAGCACGCGAACATCGCGCTGGAGCTAATGCTGGCGCCGAGCCTTGCCACCGCGCGACCGCTCGCGGAGGAACTGGACCAGTTGAACCGGCAGCGCCAGCAACAGACCGAAGATGCCTTTGCGCTGGCGGACGAGCTGCTCGGCGCCGCCGATGACCCGCTGATCATGGTCGGCAGCGACCGTATCCACTCGGGGATCGTCGGGCTGGTCGCGTCGCGACTTGCCGACCGGCGGAACCGACCTTCCATCGTCTATGAGATTGGCCCGGAGACGAGCAGGGCGAGCGCCCGGAGCATCCCGGCTTTCGACATCGTCAGCGCCATCCGCAAGGAGAAGGACCTCCTCGTGCGGCACGGCGGCCATCGCGCGGCGGCCGGGTTCACCGTCCCCAACAAGAACATCGACCTGCTTCGCGAGCGACTGATCAACACGGCGGCCGAGACGCTTATCGGCGACGAGCTACGGCGCCTGATCGAGATTGACGCGGAGGTCTCCCTCTCCGAGCTGACCGGCCTCGAAGTCAAAGGACTCATGCGCTTCGAACCCTGCGGGCAGGGGAACCGGAAGCCTGTCCTGATGAGTCGCGGCGTGAAGCTGGTGAACTCCCGGCCAGTTGGGGCGGACCGCAGTCATCTGAAGCTGACCGTGAAAGACGGGATCGCCACGTGGCCTGCCATCGCCTTCCGGCAGGCGGACGCGGAACTGGCAGGGACGGTGGACATCATCTACACGCTCTCGCGGGAATGGCGGAGCGAGCGAATCGAGCTGGAAATCCTGGACATCGCGCCGACTTCGGAGCGGCGCCCGCTGGAGATGGGGAAGGTCTAGGCAGGAGGCCAACATGCCGACGGTAGAGACGGTACTGGGCGCGATCGACGCATCGCAGCTGGGAGTGACGCTCAGTCACGAGCATGTACTGGTGGGGATGGGCGAGGACAACTTGCACTACCCCTGGCGCTTCGACTGGGACAAGTCTCGTGCGAATGCCATCCGTGAATTGAGCGAAGCGAAGGCGGGCGGGGTCGATTCGATGATCGACCTGACCACGCCAGACCTGGGGCGCGACGTCGAGTTCGTCCGGGACGTTGCGAAGGCCTCCGGGATGAACGTCGTGGTCGCGACCGGGATCTGGCGCGACGTTCCGCGTTCTTTCTGGACCCGCGACCTGGATGAAATCGCCGACATCTTCGTCCGGGAAATCGAGGTCGGAATCGGGACGAGCGGCATCAAGGCAGGCGCCATCAAGGTTGCGCACGACATCGGCGGGGTCAGCCCTGAAGGAGAGCGGATCCTGCGGGGAGCGGCGCGCGCGCTGAAGCGGACGGGATGCCCTATCAGCACTCACCACTGGGCCCCGGAGCGGGTGGGTACGCGTCAGGTCGAGATCCTCCGCGAGGAAGGCGCACCGATGGACAGGGTCTGCATCGGACACAGTGCCGACACAACGGACATCCCCTACCTCGAATCGCTGCTGAACGCAGGGGTGTACCTCTCGATGGACCGGTATCCGGGGGGCAACGGGCGCCCTGACTGGAAAGAGCGCAACTCCACTGTGAAGACACTCGTCGAGCGGGGATGGGCCGACCGTTTGATGCTCGGACATGACTATGCACCGGCACCGATCCTCGCGGGACACGAGGCAGCGGCAACCAACGAGCCGACCCGTTACCTGTTCGTCAGCAACGTCGCCGTGCCGGCGCTCCGCGAAGCCATGGTGCCGCAGGACGCAATCGACCTGATGCTGCGCGAGGTGCCGCGGCGGTTCCTCACCGGGGCAACGGCATAGGGTCTGTCCTCTCGGCGACTATGCCCCGCGGTATTTCGAGGCGAGGGGCAGGCGGCGATCACGACCGAAAGCCCGAGGCGTGATCTTGACGCCAGGTGCGGCCTGGCGCCGCTTGTACTCATTCCGGTCGACCATGCCAATCACGCGTTTCACCGTCGCGAGATCGAACCCCTGAGCGACGATCTCGTCGGCTGTGCGGTCTTCTTCGACGTAGGCTTCGAGGATCGGATCCAGGATCTCGTATGGTGGGAGGCTGTCCTGGTCGAACTGGTCGGGCTTCAGTTCGGCGCTGGGCGGCTTGGTAATCACCGACTCGGGGATGATCTCGCGGCCGGCGGTGGCGTTTCGCCATTTCGCCAGCCGGTAGACCAGCGTCTTCGGAACGTCCTTGATAACGGCGTAGCCGCCAGCCATGTCGCCATAGAGGGTTGCGTAGCCCGTGGCCATCTCGCTCTTGTTGCCGGTGGTAAGGACCATCCAGTTGAACTTGTTGGCGAGCGACATGAGGACGTTGCCGCGCTGACGGGCCTGGAGGTTCTCCTCGGCAGTGCCGGGCTCGGAGCCTTCGAAGGCGTCCTCAAGCATGCCAAGCATCGCCGCATGGGCGGGCTCGATGGGAATCGTCAGATATCGACGAATCCCGAGGTTCTCAGCCAGCGCCTTCGCGTCGGACTCGGAGTGGTCGCTGGAGTAGCGGCTGGGCATAGCGACACCGATGACGTTGTCCGCACCGATAGCCTCGGCCGCGACCGCGGCTACAACGCTCGAATCGATACCCCCGGAGAGGCCGATCACAACCTTGCCCCAGCCGGTCTTGCGCAGGTAATCGCGAGTCGCGAGGACGAGCGCCTTCCAGACTTCCTCCTCATCGCAGAGGAGATCACGCAGGGGCCGCGGAGCCTGAAGTCGCGAGGGCAGGAGCGGCACGAAGGATAGCTCAACCTCTTCCACGATCTCGTCGATGTGGCGCTCCCTGCGCTCGACGCGGCGACGGGGGTCATGGAGCCGACGCTGCTCGACCTCATCGAGGTCGACGTCGACGACAATGAACTCTTCTTCGAACTGCGCTGCCCGGGAAACCTGTTGTCCATCGGCATTGCAGACGAAGGAGCCGCCGTCGAAGACCAGTTCATCCTGGCCACCGACCGCGTTGAGGTAGGCGATCGCGATGAGGTTATCCGAGGCGCGGGTCGCCACCATCCGGGCCCGGGTGTCCAGCTTGGCGCGGGAGTAGGGCGAAGCATTGATGTTCACGCAGAGTTCGGCGCCGGCCAGGGACATGGCGTCCAGGGGCAGCCCCGGATACCAGATGTCCTCGCAGATGTTGACCGCGAAGCTCAGGTCCCCGGCCCGATAGATCGGCAAGCGGCTCCCGCTCGCGAAATAGCGTTCCTCGTCGAAGACCCCATAGTTCGGCAATCGGCGTTTGTGGTAGGTGTCGACCCATTCGCCGTCGGCGAGGATGGCGGCGGCGTTGTAGGCATCGCCCGACTCCCAATCGACGAAGCCAACGACTGCGATGATCCCCTTCGTCTCGGGCAAGAGACTCGCAATCGCTTCCTTCGAGGCGATGCAGAAGTCGCGGCGCAAGAGCAAATCCTCGGGCGGATACCCGGTCACGGCGAGCTCGGGGAACGCGACTATTGTGCATCCGGCCTGGACGGCCCGGCGGATGTCCGACGCGATCAGGGCGACGTTTCCGGCGATATCGCCGACGGTGGGGTTGATCTGGGCTAGCCCGAGGCGGCAGATGCGCATACCTGAGTATAGGCGAAAGGCCACTGGGAGCAGCGCCGGGAAGTGCGGATACCCGGTGGGAGTGATGACCCAGAATGGCGACTTATCAGTCACCCCAACGAGAAGCGGTCCAGAGGTAGAATGGAGGTCGTAAAGGGCGATCAATGATCAACGTCTTCGCGATGATCTTGGCGGGCGGACAGGGCGACCGACTGTCCGTTCTGTCCGAGCAGCGAGCAAAGCCCGCGGTGGTGTTCGGCGGTCAGTACCGGATCATCGATTTTGCGTTGAGCAACGCCGCGAGCAGCGGGATAAACAAAGTCGCGGTGCTGACGCAGTACCGGCCTCGATCGCTCGTGAACCACATCGGGGCGGGCCGCCCGTGGGGCCTGGATTCGATTGACGGCGCAGTCCAGATCCTTCAGCCGTACCTGGGCCGGGCGGACATGGACTGGTACCAGGGCACCGCGGACGCGATTTACCAGAACCTCTACGTCATCGAGGAGTCCCGCGCGAGCGAAGTGCTGATTCTCGCGGGCGATCACATCTACCTGACCTCGTACCGAAATATGGTCGCCTATCATCGCAGTCAACAGGCCGACGTCACCGTCGCCGTCACGACAGTACCGCGCGAAGAGGCTCACCGATTCGGAGTGCTGGATCTCGATCAGAACGGACGGATTGTCGACTTCCAGGAGAAGCCCGTCTCGCCACGGTCGCCATGGATCTCCATGGGGATCTACATCTTCAACAAGGACGTCCTGGTCGAACAGTTGCAGGAAGATGCGGATCTTGGCGACAACAGCAGCCATGACTTCGGCCGGGACATTATCCCGCGCATTTTCAAGACACACCGCGTCTTCGGCTACCAGTACCAGTCGTACTGGCGCGACGTCGGCACCGTGGAGTCGTACTGGTCTGCGCACATGGAGCTGCTCTCAACCAACCCTCCGCTGGCGCTCGCCGACCCGGAGTTCCGATTGCGCACGGCAGGTGCGATCCCTGCGCCGGCGCAGTTTGGGCCACGCGCGATAGTGCACGACTCATTGATCTCTCCGGCAGCGAGGATCGACGGGAGCGTCTTCCGTTCGGTCATTTCACCGGGGGTCATTGTGGAGGAGGGGGCCGAGGTTCGCGACTCGGTGATTCAGCACGGCTGCATCATCAGAGCGGGCGCGCTGGTCGACCGCTCGATCCTGGACAAGGAAGTCACGGTAGGGCGAGAGGCCATCATCGGAGAGGGCGACGCGACCATACCGAACTTCGAGAGGCCAGACATCATCAACGCCGGGATATCGATCGTCGGGAAACGCGTTGTCATCCCGGCGGGGCTGCGGATTGGACGCAACGTTCTGATCGGCCCCGGGGTTGAAGAAGAACTCATCGAACGGAGAGACCTCAAGAGCGGTTCGTCCGTTCACCCACGGCAAATGCCGCTGCACCTGTTCGTCTGACCGTAGAAAACAAGCGATAAACGTTAAGCAGCCGATGTTAACCGCTCGCCAGCGAGGCTTCGCTGCGCGAGACTGATGTCTCTTATCCCAATGGCTTGAAATACGGAGACTTCATGGAACTGCGCTCTCTCGGACGAACCGGCGTCAAGGTCACTAACCTCTGCCTTGGCTGCATGATGTTCGGCGGACGGACGAACCCGGCGGACTCAATGGCAATCATCGATCGGGCACTCGACAGCGGCATCAACTTCCTCGACACGGCGAATGTCTACAGTCTCGGCCGGAGCGAGCAGGCGACTGGCGAAGCGCTCAAGCGGAACGGCAAACGCAACCAGGTCGTCCTCGCGACGAAGGTCCACGGCAAGATGGGCGAAGGCGCGAACGACATGGGCAACAGCCGCCGCCACATCATCGAGCAATGCGAGGCGAGCCTCCGCCGCCTGCAGACCGACTGGATCGACCTTTACCAGATTCACCGTCCCCAGGCGGACATCCCCATCGACGAAACCCTTCGTGCGATGGACGACCTCGTCCGCTCCGGGAAGGTGCGCTACATCGGTACGAGCACCTACGGCGCATGGCAACTGGTCGAGTCGCTGTGGGTATCGAAGGAATACGGGCTCGAGCGCTTCGTTTGCGAGCAGCCGCCGTACAACCTCCTGGACCGGCGGATCGAGCGGGAACTGATCCCGATGGCCCAGACGTACGGCTTCGGAATCATCCCGTGGAGTCCTCTTGCCGGGGGTCTTCTCACCGGCAAATACAGCCGCAGCGAGCCTCCCCCTGAGGACAGCAGGTTCGCGAACTACGAGACCAACCCGATGCAGCGACGCCGCATGACCGACGCCCTGTTCGACGTTGTCGAAGGGCTGAAGCCTATTGCCGACGGGAAGGGGGCGACGCTCTCGCAGCTTGCGCTCGCGTGGTGCATGCAGCAGCCGGGGGTCACCGCACCGATCATCGGCCCGCGGACCATGGACCAGCTCGAAGACAACCTGAAGGCCGCAGAGATCGTCCTCACCGACGAGGACCGGCGAGCGATCGACCGTATCATCCGGCCCGGCCAGATGGTGAGCCCGTTCTACGAAGCCGAGTTCGGGCCTCACCCGCACCGGGTCTAGGAGAATCCCCGGCTGAGTCCCTCGCGCCTGGCGGGAGGGACTCAGCCGGGGATTCAGCGATATTCCTTGACAGGTCGTGGGGGCGATCCTAACGTTACGTTCACAACTGAATAGCATTGGCGTTGATCGGGAAGAGTAGCCGGTCTGGCGCGCTCACAGAGAACCGGGAATGGTGAGAACCCGGTGGCGGCGCGACTGGTGAATGGGCCCGGGAGCTTCGATTTCGAACCCCCGCGGGGCAGTAGAGATCGACGGAGTAGGCACCGTTATCAGAGCCCAGGTCATCGCCTTCGGGCCGTGGCCGACAGAGTGCCCCGGGCAGCCGGGGAACAAAGGTGGCACCGCGAGACCCCTCGTCCTTTGATGGCGAGGGGTTTTTTGTCACCCGAAACGAACGCACACACGCACGGGGAGGAAAGCATGGGCACCACAAAGAAATTTTTGCT
>DATCGT010000020.1:0-4828 GCA_036508775.1 Tepidiformaceae bacterium
GCTGGTCGGCGGCGCGGATCTCGCGAGCGTCGGAGATGATGCCGGCAATGAGCTGCTTCTCGACAGCGGCGTAGAGGTCGTCCTCTGAGGGTGCCTCGCCCATCCTGCGTGCCGAGTCGCCGCTCAGGGCGCGCTGGATGATGGAGCGCGCATGGTTGCGGTCGTCGGCCTCACGACGGACCTTCTCCTCCTGGTCGTCCGCCACGATCTCGAGGTCGAGACCCCAATCAGGAAAGATTGGCACCGGCTCGCCCCACCATTCATAGAAAGAACCCTGGTTCAACTCGCCGGGCAAGGGCGACCAGGAAGCTTGGGACGATGGGTTCATCCTCGCATTGTCTCGGAGATGCTAGGACACAGTCGTACCGCGGTGACGATGGACGTCTATTCGCACGTGCTACCGGGCCTGCAGGCAGATGCGGTCGCGGCGTGGGATCGTCGGCTCAATGCGGTTTGAAAGGCTTTTGTCGTCAAAGATGTCGTCAGACAGCAAGAAGGCCCCTGCCGGGGCCTTCTTTATTGTCGCGTTCAGATTCAGAATGTTGGTGGAGCTGGAGGGATTCGAACCCTCTACCTCAACACTGCCAGTGTTGCGCTCTCCCGATTGAGCTACAGCCCCGCGCGAAGGCAGATCGTACCAGACGGCTCCCGTCCGGCAAACCTGAGTTCAGCGAGCTACCTCTTAGTCCGCGGGTCCAGTGCGTCGCGGAGGCCATCGCCGAGGAACGTGAAGCAAAGCATCAGCGCTCCGATCACGATCGCGGGCCACACCACCAGGAGGTCATTGGATTGGAGGTGGGCATACCCGTCACTGACCAAAGAGCCGAGGCTCGCGTGGGGGGGCGGTACCCCGAGGCCAATGAAGGCGATCGAAGCTTCCGCGAAAATGTTGCGCGGGATTCCGAAGGTGATGGCGACGATGACCGGGCCGAGCGTGTTCGGCAGCATGTGCGTTCGAACGACCCGCCACGGACTGGCCCCTATCGATTTCGCCGCGACGACGTAGTCCTGTTCGCGAATCGACAGCATCTGGCCGCGCACGAGGCGACACACGGTCACCCAGCTGACGATCGATATGGCGAAGATCGTCGAGATGAGCACCGATGGTACGCCCGGGATCTGCGGGTCGCCCGTCCCGATGATTGGCCAGTTGCGACCGAAAATCACCTGCCGCACAAGGATGATCGCCAGGAGATCGGGGAACCCGTATGCGAGGTCGGTGATCCAGCTGACTACGGTATCGGTGACCTTGCCTCCGAGAGCAGAGGCCATCCCGAGCGTAATTCCCACCGTGACGACTACGATCTCGGCACCGAAGCCGATCTTCAAAGAGAAGAGCGTCGCTTCGAGCACCCGCGCCCACATGTCTCGGCCGAGCGTATCGGTCCCGAGCCAGTGGAGGCTGCTGGGGCCCTGGTTCACATTCGAGTGCCCGGCAGCGTCGACGTAGATCTGCTGGGTGGGATCGTGCCTTTGGACCAGGTGGGTTGTCGTGCCAAGGATTGTCAGGACGATGACGAGCAGCAGGATGATGCCCGCAACCAGTGCTAATCGGTTGCGGATCAGCCTTTGCCACGCCTGTGACCAGAGTCCGCGCTGCTTGGTGAGAATCTGCTCCGCGGTGAAGTCGAAGGGCTGTGCGATGGTCGGGTCAGCCGCCATGGAAGCTCCTAGTACCGGATGCGCGGGTCGGCGACCGCGTACATGAGGTCAACGATCAGTGTCATGACCGCGAAGATGAATGCGTAAAAGAGAGTGACTCCCATGATCTCGCCGTAGTCGCGCACGAGCACAGCGCTGACGAACTCCTGCCCCAGTCCCGGGATCGCAAAGGCGCGCTCGATGATGAACGAACCGGTGATCAGTCCGGCGAAGACCGGGCCCGAAATGGTCAGGACGGGGATTAGTGCGTTCTTTGCTGCGTGCCGCACGACCACGCGAACCTCGCGAAGGCCCTTCGCTCGCGCCGTGCGGATGTAGTCCTGGCGGAGCACGTCGAGCATTGACGCCCGCGTGATGCGGGCGACCAGGGCCATCGGAAGCATCCCGAAGGCGACGATCGGGAGAACCATCTTGTGGTAGTTGCCGAACTCCCAGCCAAGCACATCGAACCAGTGGAGGCGCAGCACGAAAGTGATCACAAGGATCGGCGCGAGGATGAATCCGGGTAAGGCGGAGCCAGCCGTGGCTACGAACACGCCGATGTAGTCGCCGATGCCGTTCTGGTTGAATGCCGCAATCGTTCCCAGCGCCAGTCCGCCGATCATCGCGAAGGCAAAGGCGCAAATTCCGAGTTGGACGGAAATAGGGAAGCGTTCCCCGATGATGTCGCGCACCGGGCGATCGGTGGCGATCGATATCCCGAGGTCGAAGTGTGCCAGGTTCTTCAGATAAGTGACGTATTGCTCCTCTAACGGCTTGGCGAGTCCGTATCGCTGCTCGAGTGCGATCCTCGTGCCGGGAGGCAGCGGCTTGTCCTGGTCAAAGGGTCCGCCCTGGATGGCGTGCATCAGAAAGAACGTCACTGTGGCGATCGCCAGGAGCAACGGAAGCATCAGGAAGATTCGACGGATGGTGTAGGCGATCATTTGCCTTCGCTGGTCCGAGTGGACGGAGTAAGGGGCCTCACACCTGTGAGGCCCCTCGAACAACCGCTGTCATCACTCCGGCTGGTGCCGGGAGTGACTATTTCTTTGACGTCTTCCAGTACTCAGGGTTCCAGTCGCCGGGGACGAACGTGTCCGAGGCGCGCTTCTCTTCCTTCATACCGGTGATGTAAGGCTTCACGAGCCGGTGCTGGCCGCTGTGGTAGAGCGGGGCGATGCCGTTCGCGCCGTCCAGCAGAAGCTTTTCAGACTGCTGGTACAGCTGACGTCGTTCGGTGTCGTTCTGGTCGTACGTGGCCTGCTTCAGGATCGTGTCCAGGGCAGCCACGTTGGTCTTGGTCTTGTTCTGGGAGGATGGGTTCTGCCAGAGACCGAGCATCCAGTTCTCTGGATCCGGGTAGTCTTCCTGCCAGCCACCGACCACGATCTGGAACTGTGTCGCGTTGTATCGAGCCGATCGAGTCTTCGTATCGACGAACTCGAGCTTCACGTCGAGCCCCAGGTTCGTCTTCCACTGTGACTGGAGGAACTCCGCCACCGCGTGGTTGGCCGCGGAGTCGACCATCAGGAGCGTCAGGTTGATGTCGGTTGTCTTCAGACCGGACGCCGCCAGGCTCGCCTTCGCGGCGTTGACGTTATAGCCGATGAGTGAATCGTAGGTTCCAAGCGCCACGCCGGATCGGTCGGGGGGCATCCAGTTCGTCGTCGGAACGTTGGCTCCCTGCAGGACGACAGTGTTCAGGGTGTTGCGGTCCACCGCCTGCGACAGAGCGACGCGGACGTTCTTATTCGAGAGGATCGGATCGCTGTCGTTGAACTCAAGGCCCATTGTCCTGGTTGCCGGGTACTCGACGAGTTCCTTGCCGAGCACGGGGTCCTTCTGAACGGCCGCCAGCTGTGTGGAGTCCACGGCGGTCGCGTCAATTTCACCGTTCCGGTACGCGTTGTCGGCTACCGCGACATCGTCGATGTACTTGATGACGATCTTGGCGACCTGGGGCTTTTGCGCGCCGGACCAGTTCGGGTTCGGAACCAGTTCAATACTCGACTTCTCGGTATAGGCACTGGGCATGAACGGCCCGTTGTAGGCGTTGGCGAGGGGGGCCGGCCATGCGGCATCGACCTTCGAGACCTTGCTGCTCGGGACCGGGAATGTCGGCCACATCGCGAGCATTTCGCCGAAGGTTGGCTGAGGGTCCGTCAGCTTGTATTCGATGGTGGTGTCATCGATGGCACGGACGCCGACCGCCTGGCGCAGCGCTTCCTTTTCCGTGGCGCTCTTGGCTGGGACGGGAGGGGTGGCGGTGGGGTTGCCGTTGGAGTTGTAGTAGGTGTCGCAACCCACTACGGCGGTCAGGATGTACTCGTAGTTGCCCGCGATATCGGGATTGCAGGTGCGCTGGAGGCCGAGCACGAAGTCACCAGCGGTGAGAGGCGTACCATCCGACCATTTCAGGCCCGACTTCAGCTTTACCGTAAAGGTCTTGCCGTCAGCGGACACCGTTGGCATCGCGGCGGCCATGCTGGGCACCGGCTTCGAGTTCAGGTCGAACTCGTAGAGGCCGCGCCAGACCATATAGAACTGGGCGATGTCCTGTGCGAAGTTCGCGAAATGCGGGTCCCATGACTGGAATTGGAGGCCCGCGATCGTGATCGTGCCGGACGGGGCACCCGATGACGACGTGGTTGCGCCGGATGCCGGCGTGTTGGATGAATTGCTGGAGCCGCCACACGAAGTGGCGACCGCCACGGTTGCTACCAGGGTGAGGATGCCGAGAAGCATCCTCCATCGGAGTTTGGCCATCGTATTGTTTCCCTCCTCTACGATTTACCCGCGGTTGATCTCAAAGATTTACCGGACGGTAAGGTGCACGCCGCCGTCGCAAAAGTCAACGTGCAGTAAGTGCTAGCGCCTCGCCGCGCAGCCAAGGTAGCAGAAGAAAACTCCGTTGTCCCAGATTTCGAAATCTGCGTTCACACGATGGTCGCTGCGACCTGCCTGCGAACCTGTGAAATTGGGCCCTCTTGAGCCGGCTCAGACGAGACGCCAGGCCATCTCAAATCCCGCGATGCGGCCCCGGAAGACGTCTGCCGCATGTTCCGCGCACACCGGCATCAGGATGTGCGCCAATTGCGTTTTCCGCCGGCCGCGGGTCGAGGGCAAGGTGTTCGCAGAGTGAGCACTGGGACGGCAAAGCGGACCTCCACTTGGTCGCCGGGAA
>DATCGT010000021.1:0-2604 GCA_036508775.1 Tepidiformaceae bacterium
ACAATGTGGTGGTGGGGGCAGGCGCCAAGGTCATCGGTGCGGTTGAGGTGGGCGAGAACGCGCGCATCGGGGCTGGCTCCGTGGTGGTCACGAACGTACCGGCCAACGCGACCGTGATTGGCGTGCCCGGACACGTCGTCGCCTTTCATGACGATTCAAACGCGGTGGTGCAGCGTCTCCCTGACCCGGAGTGGGAACGCCTCAACGAACTCGACACCAAGGTCGAGGAGCTTCAGTCGCTCGTCGATCACCTCGAACAACATCTTGGCGCCCTCCACGCCGGCCACCATGCGGGCGAGCCGGACGCGCCTTCGGAGCAGGAAAAGTGATTCTCTACGACACGCTTACCGGGACAAAGAAAGAGCTGGTGCCGATCGCGGAGGATGGCGTGATACGTCTCTACGTTTGTGGCGTGACGCCCTACAGCGAGAGCCATGTAGGGCACGCGCTGCAGGCGATCGTCTTTGACGTGCTTCACCGCTATCTCGACTGGCGCAAGATCCCGCTGAAGCACGTCCAGAACTTCACGGACATCGACGACAAGCTGATCGATCGGTCGAATCGGCTGGGTGTCTCGATGGCCGACCTGGCGGAAGAGAACATCAAGGCGTACCTCGAGCAGATCCGCGCAATGAATGTCCTGCCCGCGCACGAGTATCCGCGCGTGACCACGATGATCCCCCAGATTCTCGACTTCATTTCCGGGCTCATTGCCAAAGGCTTCGCCTACCCGGCTGGCGGAGATGTCTACTACCGGGTGCGGAAGTTCGGCGGAGCGGCTTACGGTGCACTGTCGAAGCGGGATGTCGATGACCTGCTGAGCGGCGCGCGAATCGACCCTACCGAAATCAAGGAAGACCCGCTCGACTTCGCGCTCTGGAAGGGAGCGAAGCCGGGGGAGCCGAGCTGGGACAGCCCGTGGGGGCCGGGACGGCCCGGCTGGCATATCGAGTGCTCCGCGATGTCGCTCCACACCCTCGGCGAGCAGATCGATATCCATGGAGGCGGGGCCGACCTCATCTTCCCGCACCATACGAACGAGATCGCACAGACGGAGGCGTATACCGGCAAGTCGCCGTTTGCGCGGATCTGGATGCACAACGCCTTGCTGCAGCTGGGCTCAGAGAAGATGTCCAAGTCGATCGGCAACCTGGTCACGATCAAGGAAGCGCTCGAGTCTTACGGGCCCGACGCACTGCGCATCTTCCTGATCGGCAGCCACTACCGGAGCCCGTTGAGCTACTCGAACGAGGCCCTCGATGCGGCGAAGTCGGGGGCGGAGCGTCTGCGCTCCGCCGCCTTCTCCGAACCGGTCACCACGAAGAAGGCTGAAGCCAGTGCCGCGCCGCCCACTCTGGACCTTGCCGGGGTCCGGGAGCGCTTCATCAAGGCGATGGATGACGACCTGAACACTCCGCAGGCGCTCGCCTGCCTCTTCGAGCTCGCCCGCGATGCCAACCGGCTGCGCGACAGGGGCGAGGACTTCAGCCAGGCGCAGGTGCTGCTGCGGGAACTTGCGGGAGTCCTTGGGCTGACTCTGCAGGCTCCGGTCAGCGGCTCGCAGGAAGCGGCACCGTTCATCGACCTGCTCGTGGCGCTTCGCTCGGAGTTGCGGGCCGCGAAGCAATGGGCACTTGCCGACCGCGTTCGCGACGGGCTGACGGAACTCGGGGTGGAGCTGAAGGACGGGCCCGAGGGCACGACCTGGGCTGCCGGGTAGCTATCCGACTCCGCTATCGGAGGCAACCAATGCAACCGGTACCCGGAAGGCACCGACGGAGATCGCCGCGCTGGTTGCGGGCGTCATCGGCAGGTCAGCGGTGGCCGTGAGTTCGTAAAGGCCGTTCGCGCTCAACCTGCAATTGGTGAAGGTCGCCACGCCGTTCTCCACGGGGTGCGCCGAGGCGCCGTCGCAGACGAGCCCACTGGGACCGAAGGCGACGCCGAGCGTGACAACCGTTGATTGGTCAGCCACGACCATCGCGTTCGCGGAGTTCCGAACCGCGACCTGGACCGTGAAGCCCGAGCCGGCCGTCGTTGCCGGGGGTGTTGAATTGAAGGCGAGCGCCACCCCGAATATCGATGGGCGGAAGTTCGAGACGATTGCGGCGGTGTTGTTCAGGGTCCTCGCGTTGTCCGCGGCATTCGGGAGGTTGTCGGCAATCCCAGTGGGAAGTCCGAGGTAGGTGACCGCGGGATTGGAGAAGTAGAGCACCCGCGGACAGCTGACCGGGCAGTCGTACGCCATCATCGTGCGGAAGCGATTCACGGGGTCCTGGTAGCCGCAGGAGTAGGTGTAGGCGCCGCTGCAGCCGGTGTTGCGATCGTGGCTGGCGCCCATGTTGTGGGCCATTTCGTGGGTGAGTGAGTACTGTCCGGTGATGCAGGTCCGTTTCACTACCGCGAATGCGCTCGACGCGAAACTCGCGGACGGTGTGCTCATTTCGTAGGCCCGGCCGCATTCCGGGGGGTTGTCCAGAGTCTCATCGACCAGGACGACGAGGTCGGCGCCGTACTGGTCACGGATGCCCGGCACGTCGTCCAGGTAACCGTCCGCGGGGTCCCGAAGCCGTGCCAACTCCGTTTGGCCAGCTCCCGACTCCA
>DATCGT010000022.1:0-4933 GCA_036508775.1 Tepidiformaceae bacterium
GGCTTCCGGCGGGAGCGCGACCCCGGCGAGCCGCCACTGATTCTCTGGAACCACCGCTGGGAATTCGACAAGTCACCTGAGACCTTCGTCCGGGCCATCGAGCAACTCGCGGACGAAGGAGTGCCGTTCCGACTCGCCCTCTGCGGAGACCCGGGACCGAACCCCTACCCCGGACTGGTCGCCCTCCGGGACCGCTTCCCCGACCGCATCAAGCACTCGGGCTTTGCAGCCAGCCTCGGGGACTACGCCCGGCTGCTCTGGGAGAGTGACCTCGTCGTCAGCACCGCGAGGCACGAGTTCTTTGGGGTCGGAATGGTCGAGGCCCTGTATTGCGGATGTTTCCCCGTGGTGCCCGCGCGCTACAACTACCCGGCCCTCGTCCCGGAGTCGCTCCACCGCGAGTGCCTGTTCACCAGCGAGACCGAGCTCGCGCTCCAGCTCCGGGCGGCGTTAGCCCGCCCTCGGGCGAGGCTCCCCGAGCTACGGGAATCGGCAGCTCGATTCGCATGGCATCGGGTCATCGGACAATGGGATTCGACACTCGTCAGCCTGGCGGCATGCGAGCGATCGTGACGAGCACTTCCCCTTGGGGTTCGAAAGCGAGGAGTATGTACCAATGCTGTTAGGGCGGCCCGGTCCGGGGCCTCAGCGCGGATGGTGATGCGCCGGACAATCGCTTCGGTTCGGCATGCTGCCCCTCGCGCGGTGAGAGGCACATGGCGGATCGGTAGCCGTACCGTGGCGCTGTACAACGCCGACGGCTGCGGCACCCACGCCGCAGCGATCGCCTACTACGCGATCTTTTCGTTCATCCCGCTCAGCCTCGTCACGCTCTCGGTCCTGGGCCTCGTGCTCAATGTGAACCGCGTCGTCCAGTTCGTCTTCGACCAGGTCCCGCTCCAGGAATCCCAGTTCAGCAACGTCCAGGCGGTAGTCCGCCAGGCCCATAACTTCAGCATCGCCGGGATCTCCTTCGGTGCCGTCCTGTTGATCTGGTCCAGCAGCGGCATCTTCGCGGCGGTACGGCGCGGCCTGAACGCCGCGGAGCACCGCAACCCGGCCCGACCCTACTGGCGGGGCAAGCTCATCGACCTGGCGCTCATCCCGCTCTTCGGGCTCCTGATCCTCCTTTCGATCGGCCTCACGGCGGCCACCCAGGGCCTCATCGAGCGCGTAGGGGCTATCAGCGGCCTGTACTTCGGCACCAACCTCGCGCTTCGGACGGCGTCGTACTTTCTCCCGGCAAGCATTTCGTTTGTTATGTTCACTTTGCTCTACCGGTACGTCCCTTCGGGGAGACCCGCGTGGCGGGAGGCTGTTTCGGGGGCCGCCTTCTCGACCGTGCTGTTCGAACTCGCGAAGAACATCGGCGCGATCGTCTTCGCAAACCTGCAGTACACGAAGGACACCGCTATCTATGCGGGCTTCGGCACCGTGCTGGTATTCCTCTTCTGGATGTTCATCAACGCCTCGATCCTCCTCCTCGGCGCGGAATTCGCCCGTGCCGTGAGCCCGGAACCAGCGGCCGCGGCCCAGCGTTCGCCAAAGGGAAACAGCGGCCGGGCCGCAAGACCTGAGATCGGATAGCGGGCGCCAATTTCGTCGCGAGCGGCGGCCACAGGGACTTTACCAACAATATCGTCGTAAAAGGTTGATTAGTCCGGCGACCGGGGCTTATCCTGACTGTATGCACGAGACCCGCGAACGAGTCCTCGAATTGCTCATCCACCAGCGCGAAGCACGCGTTGAAAGCCTGGCGGACGAACTCGGTATCACGTCCGCGGCGGTCCGCCGTCACCTAGATAACCTCCGCGCAGATGGCCTTGTCGACGTACTCCAGGTGCGCCAGACGACCGGGCGGCCCTACTACGCCTATCACGCCACCGAAGCCGCGACCGGAGCCCTGCCGGCCGCCTATGCCGATCTCCTCGAGCGGATGCTCCAGAGCCTCTCGGAGCAGGATGGAGTGAAAACCAAGGTGATGTCCGGTATCGCCGAATCACTGGCCGCCCGCCACCGCGGCCAGGTACCCGAGCGAATCGTCGATCCGGCGGAGCTGGCACAGATCGTGACCGAGAGCCTGAGGGCCGAGGGCATCCTCGACTCATGGCATGCCGAGTCGGATGGCTTCCATCTGATGAACGGCGCCTGCCCCTACCGCAAAGCGGCTGAAATGTCGCAGCTTCCCTGCGATTCCGACCGAAAAGCAATCGAATTGTTGCTGGGCTTCGATGTCGACCAGGTTCATCGAATCGTCGACGGGGCAGCCTGCTGCGAGTACCTCTTCCACCCTGGCGGGACCCGCCAACTCATCCAGGTTCAGTAAGGAGCCCCATGACCACGTCACCACTGCTGGAGATCTCTGATCTCAGGGCGACTATCGCCAACAAGGAAATCCTCAAAGGACTGTCCCTCTCTGTTAGAGCGGGAGAAGTGCACGCGATCATGGGCCCGAACGGCTCCGGCAAGAGCACGCTCGCGAACGTGCTGATGGGGAACCCTGCCTACACCGTCACCGGCGGATCCGTGCTCTTCAAGGGCCAGGACCTGCTCGCACTGAAGGTCGACGAACGTGCCCGTCTCGGCCTCTTCCTCGCCTTCCAGTACCCGGTCGCCATCCCCGGCGTGACGCTGGTCAACTTCATGCGGCACTCGCTCAATAGCGTCCGGGGCACCGAGATGCCCATCCGCGAATTCCGCGAACTCCTCTTCAAGAAGATGGACATCCTCAAGGTCGACCAGGACTTCGCGCGCCGCTATGTGAACGACGGCTTCAGCGGCGGCGAGAAGAAGCGCGCCGAGATGCTCCAGATGGCAATGCTCCAGCCGGCCATGGCCGTGCTCGACGAAACCGACTCGGGCCTCGACATCGACGCTCTCCGCACCGTTGCCGAAGGCGTAAACGCGCTGATGAACCCCGAGATGGGGCTGCTCCTCATCACCCACTACCAGCGCCTGCTGAACTACGTGAAACCGCAATTCGTCCACGTCCTGATCGGTGGGCGAATCGTCCGCTCCGGCGGGCCTGAACTCGCCGAAGAACTCGAAGAGACGGGCTACGACGACATGGAAGCCGAGCTGGCTTCCGCGCAGGCCTGAGGAGGCATCTTATGGGCTCGACTGCCTCACTCATCGGCAACGAGAACTACGAACAGAAATTCGGCTTCCATGACAACGAGGCTGCGGTCTTCAAGTCGACGACGGGGCTGACGCCAGAAATCGTCAAAACCATCTCCGACATGAAGGACGAGCCCCAGTGGATGCGCGACTTCCGCATGAAGGCGCTGGACCGCTTCCACAAACTCGAGGACCCGGCGTGGGGCAGCGATCTGCTCAAGTCGATCGAGTTCGACAAGATCCACTATTTCGTCCGGGCCACCGACCGGGACGAGCGCTCCTGGGACGACGTCCCGGAGTACATCCGGAAGACGTTCGACAAGCTCGGCATTCCTGAAGCCGAGAAGAAGTTCCTCGGGGGCGTCGGCGCGCAGTACGACTCGGAAGTCGTCTATCACAACATCCGCG
Organism: Tepidiformaceae bacterium; assembly: GCA_036508775.1. GTDB lineage: Bacteria > Chloroflexota > Dehalococcoidia > Tepidiformales > Tepidiformaceae > JBGPOS01. Next base: position 3,526 of record DATCGT010000022.1, read on the forward strand.
AAGACCTGGGCAAGCTCGGTGTCATCTTCCTGGGGACCGACCAGGCGCTGAAGGAGTACCCGGAGCTCTTCAAGGAGTACTTCGGGACGGTCGTGCCTCCCGGTGACAACCGCTACGCGGCACTCAACAGTGCCGCATGGTCTGGCGGGTCTTTCATCTACGTGCCGAAGGGCGTGAAGGTTGATGTGCCCCTCCAGGCGTACTTCCGCATCAACAGCCAGGACATGGGCCAGTTCGAGCGAACGCTCATCATCTGCGACGAAGACAGCGAGATGCACTACGTTGAGGGCTGCACCGCCCCGGTGTACAGCAGCGACTCCCTGCATGCCGCAGTGGTCGAGATCATCGTGAAGAAGGGCGCGCGTTGCCGCTACACGACGATCCAGAACTGGTCGAACAACGTCTATAACCTGGTCACCAAGCGTGCCGTTGCCTACGAGGGCGCGGTGATGGAATGGGTCGACGGCAACCTAGGCTCCAAGCTCACGACCAAGTTCCCGAGCATCTACCTGATGGGCGAAGGCGCCCACGGAGAGATCCTCTCCCTTGCTTTCGCCGGTGAAGGCCAGCACCAGGATGCGGGCGGCAAGATCATCCATGCGGCATCGAACACGACGTCCTCAATCATCTCGAAGTCGCTGAGCAAGGACGGCGGGCGCACCAGCTACCGCGGGCTCCTGAAGGTCTATGAGAATTGCGAGAACGTCCGGGCCAACGTCCGCTGCGACGCACTCCTGATCGACGAGACCTCGCGCTCCGACACCTACCCGACAATGGAGATCGACGCCTCCGACGTCCACATCCAGCACGAGGCCTACGTCTCGAAGCTGGCCGAGGATCAGCTTTTCTACCTGATGAGCCGTGGGATGTCGGAAGAGGCCGCGGCCAAGATGATCGTCAACGGTTTCGTCGAGCCGATCGTGAAGGAACTCCCGATGGAGTACGCCGTGGAGCTCAACCGGCTGATCGAACTGCAGATGGACGGTTCCATCGGATGACTTCCGCCACCGAACAGTCGCCGATCGTCGCGGCCAGCCAGGCGCTGTCCGCAACCCTCAAGGACCAGCCATGGATGTCGGCCCTCCGGGCCGCAGCCGCTGAGCTTGCCGGTCGCCTTCCGCTGCCGGATGGCCACCGCGAGCGCCCGTGGAAGTATTTCGACGTTAGCGGTATGGACTTCGGCCCTTATGCCCCGGGTCCACGCCCGACCCCGGGCGCAACCGCGCTCGACTTCGGCGTCGCGGAAACGGCGACGGGCGTTCTCCTGCAGAAGAACGGCACCACGATCAAGGCGACCGGCACGACGGGTGTCCGGGTCACCGACTTCGCGGACGCCGACCGGGCCGCGGCGTCGACCATCGAGAAGCACCTCTCGAAGAGCGTCCCGGCAGGCCGGAGCAAGTTCACG
>DATCGT010000023.1:0-3901 GCA_036508775.1 Tepidiformaceae bacterium
GTGCTGAAGGTGTACCGGATACCGCCGAAGCCGTAGGGGCCCGCACCACACACATTTTTTCGTGGGCTGACACCCATGGTTGAACCGTGGGTTGAGGGGGCTGAGCCCATGGGTGACGATGGGTTGGAGCGGCGCGCCGAACGACCGCCGCCGTGGTGCGTGCGCGACCCGATGGGCTGAGCGTGGGGCAATGGATGGGGTGGCCCATGGGCTGGTGGATGGGGTAGCCGTGGGGTGAGAGGCGGCGGCACCGGGACTGCGGGAAATGGGCATGTCGTAACCCCGCGGGAGAGATGCGTCGAGGGTCGGGGAAGGGGTGGCGAGGGCGAAGGGCGGGGTGACGCCCGGCCGACGATCGTTTTGCCGATATAACGCTATACGTTATATCGGTATTACACTCTCTTGCCTATGGGCCCACTATGACTCTCGTGGAAGTCCGCTTCGGGAACCATGACCTCGACCGTCTGGAGACCGATGCCAGCTTCACCGCCCGCCTGCCGCAACCCGTCGTGAAGGCGTACCGAAAGGTCATGGGCTGGATTTGGGCGGCAACCGACGAGCGGGACTTTTACAGCTTGAAGGGCCTGCATTTCGAGCAACTGGAAGGCAGGCCCGGCCAGCACTCCATGAGGTTGAACGGCCAGTTCAGGCTCGTCGTGGAGTTCGAGGGCAGAGGCCCGAAGAAGTCGATAGTGATTGTGGTGATCGAGGATTACCACTGATGGGGGTGAACAGCATGGCAGAAAGGATACCGGCCGAAGTATTCCCACCGGGGGGGTACATACGCGACGAACTAGAGGCGCGCGGCTGGACTCAGGCCGATTTGGCCGAAATTCTCGGCAAGTCGCTGCCCGGCATCGGCGAGATCTTGAACGATCGGCGGGGCATCACCGCAGATACCGCTAAAGGGCTCGCAGAAGCATTCGGCACCTCGGCCGAGGTCTGGCTGAATCTTGATGCACGTTACCGGCTGGCCTCGGCCACGCCCACACCAGGCACTAAGCTTCGGTCCCAGATTTACTCCAAAGCTCCCGTAAGGGAGATGGTAAAGAGACAGTGGATCGAGGGCTCCACGAACCCGGAGGTTCTAGGGCAACGCGTATGCGACTTTCTTGGAATCGCTTCCCTTGACGAAGAGCCCCGGGACCTGGCGCACGCGGCAAGGAATGCCACGTCGTACGAAGAAACCTCGCCAAGGCAGATGGCGTGGCTCTGTCGGGTTGCCGAACTCGCGCATGCAGCACCTGCAGCTGGAACCTACTCGGCTGCAAAACTGCCGGAACTGGTCACTAAGCTCCGCGCCCTCGTGCCGAACGAGCGGGACATCCGTCAGGTTGCAAGCCTTCTCAGCAACTACGGAATCCGCTTTCTAATCGTTGAGCACTTAGCGCAGAGCAAGATCGACGGCGTGTGCTATTGGTTAGACAAAGATTCTCCCGTGGTCGCACTGTCGCTGCGCTACGGGAGGCTCGATTCCTTTTGGCACACCCTGTTCCACGAACTTGGCCACGTGAAAAAGAAAGACGGGAAAGACGGTAACGGCGTGGTCGACTTGGACCTGACATTCTCCGAGGATGGTCTGCCGCTGATCGAGCGGTCAGCCAACACGTTTGCAGTAGAGACCCTCATCCCCAAAGACGAGATGGAGGGCTTCATTAATCGTGTCGGGCCAGCGTACTCGCTCCGGAATATCCAGGGCTTCGCAGCCCGCATAAAAGTCCACCCCGCCATCGTCATCGGCCAGCTGGCACACCGCAAAGAAATAACGTGGTCTCGCTTTGGGACCCATCTCCCGAACGTGCGGGATCACGTTGCCGCGGCAGCCCTAACGGATGGCTGGGGGCACGCCTTGCCATCACTCTCGGAGAGGTAACAGCCATGGCGACGTACTACGAACAGTTGAATGAAATCGCGGACCTCTATTTCGCACGGTTCGCAAAAGCTGTGCCCGCCAAGGAAATCATGGCGTGGGCCATTCAGGAGGGTCTCTACCGACCTACGCCGAACCTCGTCTTGCAGAAGGCGGAGGAGGACCTCGCGCGCGCTCTTCGCGAGGACGTGTTCACGGACCCTCAGGGGCGCCACGTCAGGGCCAAATATGCAGCCCGAATCGTTGAAGACGGCATCCAGACAACCCTCTGGGCGGACCACACTTTTGCATCGCCACAGCACATCGCCTTGTCGCTGAAGCAGCGCAGGACCCAGATAGTCGCTGACTGTCACAAGCTGAAGACAGATGTGGATTCGTTCAACGAGAACGACAACCTGGGCCCCAAGCTTCAGTTGTCGTTTGACTTCACCTTGGATCTTGAGGAACTGGACGCGGCGGATGCCGCTTAGGTCCCGTACTCGCGACGCGAGTCGAGTCGAGCAGCGTGATGCGCCTGACCGGGTCGGCGTCGGTTCCCAGGCCTACTTCCGGCGGGCTTTGAACCAGGTCCAGGCCGCAACCGGGCTGTAGATCACCACGCTGACCGCCTCGGAAAGCATGTCGATCTTCGCCAGGCCGAGCACGAGTGCCCCGGCAACGACGGCGATCAGCGCCGGCAGCCCGAACAGAAACGAACGTTTCTTTCTCACGTATGTCCCACCCGCTCTCAGACCGTGATCCCGGTCCTCTCTGGTTGATACGCCCCAGCCCCATCGCGGTCAACCTGAAGTCTCGAGGGCCGTAAAGGCTGGCGCGCGGCGGTCGGCGTATGTCCAGCGGCCAGGGCCGGCCGCGGCTACTACCCGATGACAGGTGGGGGTTTGGGATTGGGCGCGCGGTGGTGATTGTGGGGGGAGATTTTCTCCCCGGAGTGCCCGCTCGCCGATCGCCTGAACCCACCCTCCCGGCGCTGCTTCGCCGGATGGACGAAGACCGCCTCCGCCGCTACCGCGAAAACCTGGCTTTCTATGAAAGGCAGCCGTGGGAGGGGCGAGCGCGGCGCAGCGAACGGCGCCTGACCTTCAACTATGCGAAGGCGTTCTGCGACAAGGTCACGAGCTACCTGCTCAACGGCCAGTCGGTGCAGGTGGATCCGGGCGACGGCGAGTCGGCGGAAGCGCGGGCGCGGGCCCGGGCGGCGGAACGCGCGCTGCGCGAGGTAGAGTCGGTCAACGGGCTGGCCCAGCTCGACTTTGAAACGGAACTCGACTGCGCGGTCCTCGGCGACGCGGTCTACCGGGTGACCTGCGACCCCGCCGAGGGGCAGGTCCGCGTGAGCGCCCCGGACGTCCAGGGGATCTACGCCTGGCGCCTGCCGGACGACCCGTCGCGGATCACGGCGGTGGCCTCGCAGTACGTGGTCCCCGCAACCGACGGGAGCACCGCGACGACAACGATCACGGAGCACTGGACGCCGGAGGTGTTCGAGCTGTGGCGCGGCGAGGAGGTCGCGGAGCGGATGCCGAACCCGTACGGCTTCATCCCGTTCGTCATCTTCCCGAACGTCCGCGAGCCGAAGCAGGCGTGGGGCGCGAGCGACATCCCGCCTCTCGTGGGGTCGAGCCGCGAGCTGAACCGAGCGTTCAGCCAGCTCAGCCAGATCCTCGAACTGTCGGGCAACCCGATCGCAGTGCTGGAAGGGATTAACGACTCGCGCGACATCGCAGTCGAACCGGGGGCGGTGTGGGAGGTGCCGGAGCGGGCGCGGGCCTACCTGCTCGACCTGCTGCAGGGAGGCGGGGGTCGGGCTGCACACGGCCTACATCGATCTCATCTTCCGGACGCTGCACGACCTGGGCGAATCGCCGCGAACGGCGTTCGGGCAGAACCTCCAGGGGCTGAGCGGGGTCGCGCTCAACACGGAACTCGACCCCCTGGCGAAGAAGGTGGCACGGAAGCAGATCATCCGGACGACCGTCTACGAGCGCCGGGCGATGCTCATCCTACGGCTGCTGCACCAGTACAACGGGC
>DATCGT010000024.1:0-4097 GCA_036508775.1 Tepidiformaceae bacterium
AAGTACTTCGCCATCCTCCCTGCTGCCTTCGCCGTCGCCTACCCCCAGCTCGGCGCGTTGAACGTGATGCACCTGCAGACCCCGCAGAGTGCCATTCTTTCAGCCGTCATCTTCAATGCGCTCATCATCATCGCCCTGGTACCGCTCGCCCTTCGGGGCGTGGCGTACAAGCCCATAGGCGCGGGGCCGCTACTCGCCCGTAACGCCCTCATCTACGGCGTCGGCGGCATCATCGCCCCCTTCATCGGGATCAAGGCGATCGACATCCTAATCAGCGCTATTCATCTCGCCTGAGGAGCCGGAACATGGAACTTGCATCCTGGAAATCCGAACTTCGTCCGCTCGTGGCGGTGACCATCGCCCTGATCATCATCACGGCGGTGCTTTACCCGCTGGCGGTCACCGGTATAGGCCAGGCCGCCTTTAATCGGCAGGCCAATGGCAGTCTCATCAAAGTCGATGGTAACGACGTCGGTTCTAGCCTGATCGGGCAGCAATTCACCGGCGACCAGTACTTCCAGGGACGCCCGTCAGCCGCCGGCACGGGCTACGACGCCTCGAACTCGAGCGGCTCGAACCTGGCGCCGACCAGCGATAAGCTCATCAACGGCATCCACGACCCGGCTGATCCGAGCACCAGCTTCGACGGGCTGAAGGACCGGGCGACCGCGTTTCGGCAGGCCAACGGCGTTGACGCCGGCGTCTTGCTCCCTTCGGACGCGGTAACGGCATCCGCCAGCGGACTTGACCCACACATCAGTCCGGCGACCGCGAAGCTGGAGGTCAGCCGCGTCGCGAAGGCTCGAGGAGCCTCGGCGGCTGCCATCCAGCAACTGGTCGACCAATACACCGAGCGGCCCGCGCTGGGATTCGTCGGGCAGTCACGCGTGAACGTCCTCAAGCTGAACATTGCTCTCGATGCCCAGTTCCCTGTCAGCAAATGAGACCGGAAGAAGGGCAGCGGATCGACGTACTCGACTCGAACCTGGCACTCGACGCCATGACAAGCGAGTAAGGATAGCCCCTGGACCTCTCGGAATGGATCACTGGACTTGCGAACCAATCCCCCGGTTCCCATGGTCCATCCCATCCCGAGAGGTCACACGGGGCGGCGAAGCGATTTGGGTATGATTGCGGTGATTATTTCAATGAGTTGGGGACACGATGAACTGGAGCGCCAAGGTCCTCGGCGTTCGTCAGCGTACCCTTGGCGGGTTTGTGGACTCTGCATGGGGGTGCCTCGATGACCACGGCCCATGGCGCAGTCGTCCTCGTCGTTGACGACGATCCAGGGATCCTCCTCGTTGTCCGGCGCAACCTGGAAGCGTTGGGGTTTGTCGCGCACGTCATGGACCGCGGAGCTGGCGTCGTAGACGAGGTTCTGCGGTCCATGCCAGATATCGTTCTGCTTGACCTCGCGCTGCCGGATGCTTCGGGGCTTGACGTTCTCGCCCACATCCGCGAGGTGAGCGACGTCCAGGTGATTGTGCTCAGCGCCCTGACAGACGAGCAGACAGTCATCGATGCACTGGGCGGTGGGGCGGACGACTACCTCGCGAAGCCCTTCAGGATTTCGGAACTTCAGATGCGCGTACAGGTCGCACTCCGGCATGCCGCCAAGCGAATGTTGGAACCAGTCCTCAACGCGGGGCCGCTGCGCCTGGACCTCGCGACCCACGAAGTCACCATCCACGGCAAGCCCGTGGAGTTGACTCCACACGAGTTCAACCTCTGCCGCTTGCTCATCGAGCAGATGGACCGTGTGGTCACGTCTAAGGCGATTCTCGCAACGGTCTGGGGGGACAAAGGCCGGGAAACTAACTTCCATCTGGTGCGAACGTTCGTGTCACAGCTCCGCGCTAAGCTCGGAGACGACGTCCACATCGTCAATCATCCTGGGATCGGCTATCGCCTCGTGTCTCCCAGCGAGCCTCTCACACGAGGGGCCGAATCGGTCGAGCAGTGAGCTGCCTCCCAAAACCGATCCAGAAGGAAGCACGGATTCCATATCCGTCACTGGTTTGTGACCGCGGCCAGGAGGTGCCTCGATGACCCTGGCCCGTGGCACAGTCATCTTCGTAGTTGACAGCGACTCAGGAGCTCTGAAGGCTGTCCCGCGCAACCTGGAAGCATTCGGGTTCACGGTGCACCTCGTAAACCACAGAGCGGGAGTCGTAGACGAGGTTCGGCGGCTCAAGCCTGACATTGTTCTGCTTGACCTCGCACTGCCCGATGCTTCCGGGCTTGAAGTCCTCGCTCATATCCGTGAAGTCAGCGACGCCCAGGTGATTGTCGTCAGCGCTCTCACCGATGAGCGGAGCATTTTCACAACGTTGCGGAGCGGGGCCGACGACTACCTCGCGAGGCCATTCACGATCGGAGAACTCCAGGTCCGGATACAGGTTGCTCTCTGGCACGCGGGCAAGCGCACCCTTGAACCGGTCTTGCGCGCGGGGTCCCTCCGCATGGATTTCGGGAGTCACCAAGTAACCGTTAACGGCGAGCCAATTCATCTGACTCCCCACGAGTTCAAGCTTTGCCGGCTGCTCATCGAGCAGCTCGACCTGGTGGTCACGCCGCAGACGATTCTCTCGACGGTCTGGGGGAAAGACTGGGAAACCCACTTCCATCTCGTGCGACTTTACGTGTCTCAGCTCCGCGCCAAGCTCGGATCCGACGTGCATATCGTCAATCTGCCTGGGGTCGGTTATCGACTGGTGGCTCCCTGCAACCCTGTAGAAACCGCGGCCCATATCGCGTGAAGAAGTGACACGCGACGAAGACCAACGGCCCGACCCCGACGCTCTCCTGGAGAAACTCAAGAAGGAGGAAGCCCAGGCGAACCGGGGACGCTTACGCATCTACCTCGGTGCCGCTCCCGGTGTCGGGAAGACCTACGCGATGCTCCAGGAGGGCCAGCGCCGGCAAAAGCGGGGAGCCGACGTTGTTGTGGGCTTCGCCGAGACGTACGGCCGCCCCCTGACGGCCGAAGCACTCGAGGGCCTGGAAGTGATCCCCCGGAAGAAGATCGACTATCGCGGGGTGGTCCTCGAGGAAATGGACACGGACGCGGTCATCGCCCGCCGACCACAAGTGGCGCTCGTCGATGAACTCGCACACACCAACGCACCCGGCTCAAAACACGAGAAGCGTTGGGAAGACGTTGAAGAGATCGTTGCGGCCGGCATCACCGTCATCTCGACGCTGAACATCCAGCACCTCGAAAGCCTGAATGATGTCGTCGCTGGAATCACCGGTGTCCACGTTCGAGAGACTGTTCCCGACGCAGTCGTCGACCAGGCTGATGAGGTTGAGCTGGTCGATATCTCGCCGCAGGCACTGCAGGCGCGCATGCGGCACGGCAACATCTATCCGCCCGAACAGGCCCAACAGGCGCTCGCCGGATTCTTCCGCGAGGGCAACCTGGCAGCGCTTCGCGACCTCGTCCTGAGGCGGGTGACCCTCGAAGCTGACCAGCAGCTCAATGAATATATGCGCGAACACCAACTCAAGGGATGGGAGACCGGCGAACGCTGCCTCGTCCTGATCGACAATACACCCGCATCTGAGGTGGCTATCCGTCGGGCCTGGCGGATGGCCCACGCCGTGGAAGGGGAACTCGTCGCCGCCTATCCAGCGCCACTCCTCCGCGAACAGGGGATGACGCACATCCTCACGGTTGCGATGGACCTCAACGCCCGTCTGAAAGAGCTCCCCGGCATCGACCTGACACGTGAGCTCAGTGACCTGATCGTAGCGGAAAACGCGATCCATGTGACCCTGCTGGCCGAGCCTCGACGCATCATTGGTGGGTTCCGTCGGTCCTCCCTGGCCGATCGCGTCTTGCAGCGAGAGCCCCACGTCGACCTTCACTTGGTTGCCCGACGACCTAATGCTTTTGGCGGCCTTTTGTAGCTTCAATGCAAGAGTCAAGAGTTTGTAGACAGAGTGCCGAAGGCCTTGAATTTGCTCTGCAACCGACACCCAGACTGGAGATGACTGCGCGAATTGCGACGGCAATTCGGCATCGCCGTCGGCGGTGGCAATAGATGCGTGCGTGAGGGCAGGCGTTCAGTTGGCGGCTGAGACGACCGGTC